>NZ_JRPR02000005.1 GCF_000763135.2 Helicobacter jaachi
ACCAGATTCTATTTCTTTAGCTGTTTGTGCTGATTGTTCAATAGCTTTAGTATCTTGGTCTAGGTTTTTATTAGTTTGTTCTATGTTTTGGTTGATAGCGGCTGCCATTTGACCAAATTCATCGCGAGTGTTAAGCGGCAGAAGCTTAATATCTTTGACTTCGTGGTTAAGATACCTAAAGAAAAGCATAATATTATGCTGAAGCACGCCCACACTTTTAAGCAATGCACGATAAAACACCAAAACCAAAGGCACAAAAATAATCAAAAACACAACACAAGCAATCACTAGCGCCTTACCAAGAGTAGCGCTCATATCATTAATGATTTCTTTTGCATTATTTTGTGCATAAACTTCAAGCGTATCGATATAAACGCCTGTAGAAAGCCAAATATTTTGCGTATGAGGTATGAGCGTAGCATAAGCCACTTTTGGAGCATTACCAAGTGAGCCATCAGGCAGCGGTTTAGAAAATACAAAATGCACAAATTTGCCCTCTTTTGTCTGCTCTTTAGCTGTTTGGTAAAGTTCTCGCACATAAAAAACGCCATTAGCATCTTTAGTTTCAGCCAAAGACTTGCCAATCAAGTCTTTACGCGTAGGGTGCGCCACTGGCACATATTCTTTGTAGGCAAAATAATAGCCTGACTTATCATCTTCAAAGCGAAATTTTTCAATGGCTTTGGCAATAATATCAATCTGCTCCGCCTCGCTTTTCCCCTCAATAAGCGCACCTAGAGAATCTGCTAGTGAATCTGTGGAAAGCTTGATTTTCTGCTCCACTTCTTCAGATATCATTTTTTGAATCTGCGCTGTGCTGTGAATAGCAATTTCATTTTCCCCCCTAAGCACAAGGGCTACAAGCACAATAAAGCTCACCACAGAGCCAAGTGCAAGGATAATGATTTTATACTTGAGTGAAAGATACTTAAACATAACGCGCCCTTTAAAAATAAGATTCTGAAATTGTATTCAAAGCAATATTAAAGATTAAAGTAAAAGTAAAGTTTTTTAGCAATGCTCTGCCTCATTGCATATTTTGGTAACAATCTTTGCAATATTTTCAGCTTGCGCCATCTCAAGATGCTGATGACAGGGGATAGATATTTCACTCAAATAAAAATCATTTGCGTAAGGCAGTGCTATATCACCGCATAGCTGCTGGTAGAGGCTAAATTGATAAATAGGTTTATAATGCACCTGCACGCCCAAACCTTGAGCCTGCAAAGCTTGGAAAATCTCCTCTTTTTTACACCATAAATGCGGATAGAGCAAAATAGGATAAAGATGATGTGTGCTGCGGATATAAGAGGGAATTTGTATGGTGGCAAAATGGGGATTATTGGCAAATATTTCATCATAAAAAAGCGCAATATGATGCCTATGAGCGATAAATCTATCCACTTTTTTAAGCTGACTTAACCCTAGTGCCGCACCTAGCTCACTAAGACGAAAGTTTAGCCCAGCAAGCAGGCAATCATAATTCCACAACGCCTTTTTTTCAACGCCATGTGAAAGCAAAAGCCTTGCAAAATGCGCCAACTCCTCATCATCGGTTAATAGCGCGCCTCCCTCTGCGGTCGTAATAGGCTTAAGCGCATGAAAGCTAAAAATAGTAGCGTGAGCTAGCGAGCCTATGGGTTTGTCATGATAGCTTCCACCAAAACTATGCGAGCTATCCGAAAATAACGCTATTTTATGCTTACTAGCAAGGGCGCGTAAAGATTCTATCTCCACACTTTTGCCACCATAATCCACACTCACTATGGCTTTAATATGTGCTTTTTTAGGGTGCGAGGTAAGTATATGGGAGAGGGCTTTTTCATCAATATTGCCATCATTTTTCACATCGCAAAAAATAGGCTTAATCCCCCACAGCAGCATCATATTAGTAGTAGCGACAAAGCTTATAGGCGTGGTTACAAAATAAATTGCTTCATTGGACTTAGCCGCGCGCGCATTTATAGAATCTACATAAGAGGGAAAGTGTTTATATAAAAATGCGCCATAGAGCGCGTAGAGCGCTGAAGTAGCGGAGTTAAAGCTAATGGCATATTTTGCACCACCTCTAGCAGCTAGAGCATTTTCAAACTCCTCTGTGAGTGCGCCTTGTGTGAGATGAGTAGAGTGCAGAGCGGCATTCACGCACTCAATATCATCTTGCTCAATGAGTTGCGTGCTGTAGGGTATCATTATGCAAAGTAGATTCTATAAATCTATGCTAGCAGCTCTTTAACGCGCTGATTGCTTAACTTATCTGTATCGTGAGAAACGCGGAATAGCGAGCCTAACTTTTTCAAAAACGAACCATCTGTGTTTTGCATATCCCTGCTTGCTGCTTTATTCTCATTTTGAATCTTACCTGCTTTATTGCGCGCAAGTGCTTTGTCATTTTTGGCTAATTTATCTGCATTCTCCTCCGCTTGGTCTTTGAGCGTTTCAAGCGCGTCTTTAACCTGCACTTGCTGCTCTTTTAGCACATCATAAAATTTCTGCGCATTTGAGTTGAGCAAGGATACATTAAGCTTTGGTGCATCAAAAAGCACTTCATCATTATCCATAATGCTCTTAGCAAATACATTGCTGCTTTCAAAAGTGGCTTTTTTAAGGGTAGATTCTATATTTTTTTTCAGCGCATTAATTTCATCTTGAATCTCATTTTGCTCCTTTTTATCCGCTGTTTGCTTGCTTTGCTCTGTGAGCTCTACTACTTTTCTTACATCAGATTCTATAGCGTCTAGGGACTTTTGCGCCACTTGCAAACGTCCGATATTGCTATTAATATTTTTTATCTCTTGGGTGAGCGGACTATTTTTTAGCTCACTTGTATCAACACTTTTAGCCGCTACTTTTTGAGCGGACTTGGGAGCGTTTTGGGCTTGCTTTGTCTCTTTTAAATCTTTTTTATTTATATCTTTTTTTGCTTCCCTCTTTATTTCTTCTTGGGCAAGATTTTGCGTGGTGCTTGTGCTAATTTTCATCGCTCAACTCCTTGTAATTTAGATTCTATCCCTTGCTCCATTATTCCACACCTATTCTAAATCAAGCATATTTTGTTCCAAATACTTAGTGTGAATCTTAGAATCTAGGAAATCCTTATTGCTCATCATTTTCATATGAAAGGGAATCGTAGTCTTAATCCCCTCAATGCAAAACTCCCTCAACGCGCGGTGCATACGATTAATGGCTTGATTGCGATTTTGCCCCCACACGACGAGCTTGCCAATCATAGAATCATAATGCATAGGCACGCTATAGCCGCCATAAGCATGCGTATCAAGCCGCACATTCGCGCCACCCGGAGCTACCCATTTAGTAATTTTGCCCGGGCAGGGATAGAATTTTTCAGGGTCTTCAGCCGTGATACGGCACTCAATAGAATGCCCATTAAAGTGAATGCTCTCTTGACTTGGTAACTTCTCACCCTCTGCTATGCGTATCATACATTCCACCAAATCAAGTCCGCTCACCATTTCGCTCACGGTGTGTTCAACCTGTAGGCGCGTATTCATCTCCATAAAGTAAAAATCCTCATAATTTGCATCAAGGAGGAATTCAAATGTCCCCGCGCCCACATATTTAATGTATTGAGCCGCTTTTACAGCCGTATCAAGCAGCCTCTGGCGCACCTCTGGCTTAAGCACCACAGCTGGGGATTCTTCAATGAGTTTTTGCTGACGTCTTTGCGCGGAGCAATCACGCTCACCAATATGCACGACATTACCATATTTATCCGCTAGAATCTGCACTTCAATATGCTTAGGATTGCGGATAAATTTCTCCATATAAATAGTCCCATCGCCAAAGGCGCTAACCGCTTCAGATTCTGCAGCGAGATAGAGATTTTTAAGCATTTCAGGCTTTTCAACCACGCGCATACCTCTGCCACCACCACCTGCAGCAGCCTTTAAGATAACAGGATAGCCAATTTCTTGAGCGATTTTTTGCGCTTCTTTATAATCTTTTAGCGCCCCATCACTGCCTAAAATTACAGGCACGCCCGCTTCTTTCATCACATCTTTAGCCTTAGATTTATCGCTCATAAGCACCATTACATCAGCCGTAGGACCGATAAACTCTATATTATGATGAGAGCAAATCTCTACAAAATTTTGATTTTCACTCAAAAACCCATAGCCCGGGAAAATCGCATCAGCTTTCAATAACTCCGCCGCGCTCATAATAGCTGGAATATTAAGATAACTTTCACTTGATTTATCCCCGCCTACGCAAATTTTCATATCAGCCACATCAAGATAATATGTATCCTTATCAGCCGTAGAGTAAATAGCAATGGCTTCTTTGCCCATTTCTTGTATCGTGCGGATTGCGCGCAGGGCAATCTCACCGCGATTTGCAATAAGAATCCTTTGAATATGTCGTTTTTTATGTGCCATTTGCGCGCCTTAGAGTTTTTCGACTTTAATAAGATTAGTGCTAAATTCTACAGGCTGCCCGTCATTTACTTCAATGGCAATCACTTTGCAGTCAAATTCTGCCTCAATTTCATTCATAATTTTCATCGCCTCGATGATACCAACGGTTTGTCCCTTTTTAATCACATCGCCCACATTCACATATGGCGCAGCACCGGGACTAGGCGAGCGATAAAATGTCCCCACCATAGGGGAAGTGATAAATAGTCCGCTTGTATCCTTTGTAGCCGCGCTTGGAGCGGGGGTAGATTCTGTTTGTGGCAATGGCATTTGCTGTGCAGGCGATAAAGAAAGCGTATCTATGACTTGCATGGGAGCTTGGACTTGCGCTTGAGCGATAGCTTTTTGTAGTTTTAGCTCAAATCCCTCTTGCTTTATGCTAAATTTTGCTATGTCGCTATTATCAAATAACTCCATAATCTTTTTGATTTCTTGTAGATTCATCTTGCGCCTTTCTCTGCTGTAAATTTAGTCTGCTATAATAACACGATTTATTTAAAATAACAAAATCTAGCGAATTTGAGGTTTGATTATGGGGCTAAAATCGGATTTATGGATTAAGCAAATGAGCCAAAAGGGTATGATTGAGCCATTTTGTGAAAAACAAATAGGCAAAAATATCGTAAGTTATGGACTTTCAAGCTATGGGTATGATATTCGCGTGGGGAATGAATTTATGATTTTTACTAACATTGGCGCAACCATAGTTGACCCCAAATCCTTTGATGAGCGCAATGTGGTGGAGATTGTTACAGAAGAAAATGGCTTTTGTATCGTGCCGCCAAATTCTTTTGCATTAGCGCGCACAATGGAGTATTTTAGAATGCCGCGCAATGTGCTAGCTATTTGTCTAGGCAAAAGCACTTATGCCAGATGTGGGATTATTGTGAATGTTACGCCATTTGAGCCAGAATTTGAGGGACATATTACAATTGAGATTTCAAACACTACGCCTTTGCCTGCCAAAATTTACGCAAATGAGGGCATAGCACAAGTTTTATTCTTGGAGGGCGATGAACCCTGCGAGGTGAGCTATAAGGATAAAAAGGGCAAATATCAAGGACAAAAAGGCATCACTTTGCCTAAAGTGCTTAAATAACGCACTCTTACAGAATCTAGCTAAGAGCAAATTAACGGATTTTATAAATTCTATTCCCGCGTTGTTTCATCTTTGGGGGCGTTTTTATCCTTAGCACTTAAAAGAATTGGTACGCCCTCAAAATCAAACTGCTTTCTTAGCATATTAATCAAGTATCGCTTATAGCTAAAATGCAGGCTTTGGGGGCGATTGCTCACAAGCGCGATTTGCGGGGGCTTACTCGCATACTGCGTAGCATAATAAATCTTAACCAATTTCCCATGGTCGCTAGGGATTTGATGTCTAGCTGTAGCCTGTGCGATGCAGTCATTTAGCGCACTTGTTGGGATTCTATAGCAAAATCGCTCATACACCTTAAGCACTTCTTGCTTAAGTTTATGGATATTGCGTCCATTGAGCGCACTTAGGCTCATTGTAGGCGCAAAAGATAAAAATGCAAAGCGTTTGTCAAAATCCGCCTTAATCTGCTTAAAATCCGCATATTTTTTATCCCACTTATTAAACACCACAATCACGCCAAGCCTGTGCTTTGGGATAAGAGAGCTAATTTTTTCATCTAGCTCCACAAATGGCGCACTCACATCAAGCACTAAAATTGCAATGTGACTTTGAGCAAGCACCCTATTTGTGCGCTCAAGGGCAAATTTTTCAATCCCATAAATCTTACTTGCCCTTCTAATACCCGCTGTATCGACAAAGCGCAATGTTTTGTCCTCTATTTGCACTTCATCATCAACAGGGTCAATGGTCGTGCCAGCCACCTCGCTCACCACGCTTCTTTCCTTGCCAAGCAGAGCATTTAAAATCGAGCTTTTGCCCACATTCACACGCCCGATAATCCCCACAGCTATGCACTCTTGCTGTGATTGCATAGGAGATTCTATACTGGCTAAAAACTCCTCCAAACTCTCATCTATCTCCCCTGCAAGTTCGCCTCTTAAATGCGCACTTAAGGGCTGTTCGCTGGCTAAATGCAGCATTTCAAAGATTTCTTCAAGCAATATGCTTATGCCGCGATTATGCTGCACGGAAATAAAGCATAAAGATTCTGTGCCAAAGCTCGCAAAATCCCATGCCCTAAGCTTAATTTTATCATTATCAACTTTATTCACCACAAGTATAAGCATTTTGCCACTTTTTTGAATCTTACGAAAATGAGCTATGTCATCATCTTGAGGCATCATACTTCCATCTACCATATATAGCACTAAATCCGCTTCTTGTGCCGCTTGGAGTGAATGCTCGCTCACCTTAGCAAATAGCCCTTGTGCTTTCTCAAGCCCACCTGTATCAATAATCTCCACCTCCACGCCGCTTAGCTCAAAGCGCGCTTTTTTCACATCGCGCGTAGTACCGCTTACATTAGAAGTGATAGCAAGCTGTTGCTTGATGAGACGATTAAATAAAGAGCTTTTGCCCACATTTGGCTTACCTAAAATCGCAATAGTTTTCATCTTAACTTCTCTTAAAATAAAGTATTTCTAAACGATATGTTAGCTAAAGTTAGATGTTTTATGCATAAAATCACTACTATAAAAGGGGAGTATGATGAGGCGCATAGGTATTTTTATATGTTTATCTTTAGCCGTTGCTCACGCAAACACTTTGCAAGAAAATACTCTAAAAGCAAATTTAGAGGAGCATACCGCTACAGATTCTGAAACAAAAACAAATGCCATAGAGCCGCAAGCAGGCGCGCTAGCAGAACATACAGAATCTGCACAAAGTGTGGATTCTGTGAATGCAGATTCTATAAACCACACCCAAAATATTAAAGAAGATGTCAAAGAAAATGCTAAAGATAATAAATCCCAAGAAGTCTATGTCGATGAAGGCGTAATTTTTATGCTAGATAAAGATGATGCGGATTTTAATCTGTATGGTCAATCCTATGCGCTCCTGCCCCGCTCTGTGGCGCTCAAAAATTTTTTAAATCAGCAAAAATCCGCCCTTGATGCGCGCACTTTGCGCTCAAGCGATAACACCACGAAAATTTATAATCAAGGCAAAGAAATTTTATTTTATTACTCAAGCAATGGCGGCTCAAATCTCTATGCTAAAATCGCGCCAAAGCGCTACAAGCTCACACTTGAAGAGTTTAATGATGAAAGCAAAGAGCCGCATGAAATAGTGCATATTTATAGAATCCAAAATTTTAGTAAAGATATTTTAGACGCTCCCTGCTTTATCGTGCAAACAAGGCAATTTATCCGCGATAGAATGCGCAGCGAAATGCTTATTAATTTAGATAGGAAAATTAACCCAAAGCTGCTCACTCAAGGGCAAATCGAGCTATTTTTAGAATGCAGCCTCCCACAAAATGAAGAGATTTTTTAATGATGAAATAAGCCAAATATAAAATGAGATTCTATAAAATGCACGCTTCCCAAACTTGAATACTTAGATTCTATCTCTAAAGGTTGTGCCATATGCGAGGTTTTAAAATTTTTAGTGGCTCTGCCCACACACTTTTTAGCAATGAGCTTGCCAAATACTTAGATGTGAGCCTCTCAAAAGCCACTATCAACCGCTTTAGTGATGGCGAAATTAATGTGCAAATTGGCGAATCCGTGCGCGGCAGGGATATTTTTATCATTCAGCCCACCTGCGCGCCTACAAATGACAATCTTATGGAATTATTGATTATGACAGATGCGCTCAAGCGCAGTGGGGCAAATAGCATTAATGCTGTAATCCCCTATTTTGGATACGCAAGGCAGGATAGAAAGGCTGCTCCTCGCGTGCCAATTAGTGCTAAGCTTGTCGCAAATCTCATCGAGCAAAGCGGCGTTCATCGCGTGATTACAATGGATTTGCACGCAGGACAAATTCAAGGATTTTTTGATATTCCAGTGGATAATTTGTATGGCTCTATTGTGTTTCGCGATTATTTACGCGCTAAACCTTTTAAAAATCCCATTATCGCTTCGCCCGATATTGGTGGAGTGGCGCGCGCTAGGTATTTTGCTGATAGAATGGGAATGGATTTAGTCATCGTGGATAAAAAGCGCGAGCGGGCAAATGAAAGTGAAGTGATGAATATTATTGGCGATGTCGAGGGGAAAGATGTCATTTTAGTTGATGATATGATTGATACAGCAGGCACGATGTGTAAGGCTGCTGATGTGCTAAAGGCGCGCGGGGCAAATAGCATCATGGCTTTAGGCACACACCCCGTGCTAAGCGGTCCTGCTTTTGAGCGCATTGCTAAAAGTGCGCTTAATGAAGTTGTAGTAACAAATTCTATCCCTCTGCGCCTTGCTCACCCAAAGGTAAAGGTTTTAAGCGTAGCGCCGCTTTTTGCGGAGGTCATACGCAGAATCTACCACAGCGAAAGTGTCAATTCGCTCTTTATCTAATGCACAATATTGAGCTTTTAACCCTTGTAAGTATTGCTTTTTTCACTTCACTTGGACATTGCGTAGGTATGTGCGGGGGCATAGTGCTTGCGTATAGCAGCTGCTTAAATGCTAAAAATGCGCTAGATTCTAAGCTAGATTCTGTAGATTCTATAAAATCCACAGAATCTACAATCGCAAAACCCTCATTTCTTAGCCAAATCCCCTATCATCTTGCCTATCATGGTGGCAAAATCACTACTTATTGCTTTCTTGGCTTTATTGCCGGTAGCATTGGGCAGTTTGCTATGCCAGAGGCGCATATTAAACATTTTGCTTTGCTTATCATTGGCATTTTGCTTATTATCTTTGGCTTAAGTTTAGCGTGCTTTGCACCGCTTAAGCGGCTTTTTAGCGCCTTTAGTTCCTTGCCCTCTACATTTTTGCATAAACTCATAAGCATTATGCGCCCTTTGTTGCAATACCCCTCCACATATAGAATCTTCGCACTAGGCTTATGTAATGGCTTGCTGCCTTGTGGAATTGTGTATTATTTTTTGCTAACAGCGGCTGTAGCGGGGAGTGGGATAAATGGAGCATTTATTATGTGTCTTTTTGGCTTAGCCTGCGCGCCCTCACTGCTCACACTTGGACTTTTAAGCTCATTTTTGCAACATAAACGCGCTATTTTCTTACGGCTTGGCGGTGTGGCTATGGTGGCTTTTGGCGGCTATGAAGTATATAAATCTTTAAAGGCTATGATGTAAAGGAGTGAATATGAAATGTGCTTTTTTTGATAGAGATGGCGTGATAAATAAAGATTTAGGCTATGTGTATAGGATAGAGGATTTTGTCTTTTGCGATGGTTTATTTGAGCTTTTGCAAACGCTTAAAGCACAAGATTATCTTTTGCTAGTTATTACTAATCAATCTGGCATTGCGCGCGGGCTTTATACAGAATCTCACCTGCACACGCTTCATACATATATGCAGCAATGCCTGCAAGATAAGCTAGGCTTTAATTTTGATAGAATCTACTTCTGTCCTCACGCACCAGAGGCGCATTGCGAGTGTCGCAAGCCCAACATTGGTATGATAAAGCAAGCCTGCAAGGACTTTGAAATTGATTTGTCGCGCTCATTTTTTGTGGGCGATAAAATTACAGATATGCAGTGTGCGCAAAATGCTAATATTAATGAGAAATTTTTCTTATCAAACACAAATCTAGCGGATAATTCACTCAAAAATGTGCAGAATATTACCACTTTGCGCCAACTCCATAGTATAATAAAAGCACACCAAACACAATCTTAAAGTATCTTTAAGGAGCAAGTATGAAGTATATTTATGATGACTTAGCAGATAAAAGGATATTAATCACCGGTGGAGCGGGATTTATCGGCAGTAATCTTGCCTTTTATTTTCAAGAGTTTCACCCCCAAGCGCAAGTATATATTTTTGATAAATTCCGCGATGATACGCACTTCCCTAGCGGCAATCCCACATCTTTGGGGCATTTTAAGAATCTCTTAGGCTTTAAGGGTGAAATTATTACAGGCGATATTACCAATAAAGGCGATTTGGAGGCATTGCGCGCGTATGATTTTGATATTATTTTTCATCAAGCAGCCATTTCTGATACCACCGTGCTTAATCAAGAGCTTGTGTTAAAGACTAATCACGAGGCGTTTTTGCACCTGCTTGAGATTGCTAAAGATTCTAGGGCTATAATGATTTATGCCTCATCGGCTGGCACTTATGGCAATTCACCCGCGCCAAATATCGTAGGCGGCGGCGAAGTGCCTGAAAATGTATATGGATTTTCTAAGCTTTGTATGGACGAAAGTGTGAGAAAAATCCTACATAATGAGCCTACACGCCACATTATTGGCTTGCGCTACTTTAATGTTTATGGAGAGCGCGAATATTATAAGGGCAAAACCGCCTCGATGATTTTGCAGCTAGGATTGCAGGCGTTAAGGGATAAAAAAGTGCGGCTTTTTAAACACGGCGAGCAAAAGCGTGATTTTGTGTATATAAAAGATGTCATTCAAGCCAATGTCAAAGCGATAGAATCTGCTCATAGCGGCATTTATAATGTCGGCAGCGGCGAGGCTAGAAGCTTTAATGACATTATCACTTGTCTAAAAGATGGGCTTGGAGACTTTGAGGTAGAGTATTTTGATAATCCCTATAGCTTTTTCCAAACGCACACGCAGGCTGATATCACCTCCACGCAAGAGCATCTCTCATATAGCCCACATTTTAGCCTTGAAAAGGGTGTTAGCGCCTACCTTAACGATATCAAACATACTTTTGAGCGTATAAAATGTTTTTCTTAGAATCTAAACACCCAAAAATCCTTGTCATAGGTGATTTGATGATTGACCACTATGTGTGGGGGAGCTGCGAGCGCATTTCGCCTGAAGCGCCCGTGCAGGTGGTTGATGTCAAAGATGAGAGCAATCGCTTAGGTGGGGCGTGCAATGTGGCTAATAATCTTATCGCGCTTAAGGCGCAAGTATTTGTGTGCGGCGTGGTGGGCAATGATGAGGCGGGATTGTGGCTTGGGGATAAATTAGAATCTATGGGCGTTGATATTTCATATCTATTTGTGGATACTTCGCGCCCTACGACTAAAAAAACGCGCATTATTATTGCTAATCAACAAGTGCTGCGCGTGGATAGAGAGAGCAAACTGCCCATAGATTCTATAATCGTGCAAGATATTATGCAACGCCTTGATGCGCTGCTTGATGAAGTGGATTGCATTATTATTTCAGATTATAATAAAGGGCTTTTAAGCTATGAACTCACGCAATTTATCATTAAACACGCTAGAAGTAAAAATAGGCTTGTATTATGCGACCCTAAGGGCAATGATTATAGCAAATACAGCGGAGCTACGCTGCTTACGCCTAATAAAAAAGAAGCCCAGCTCGCCACAGGTATTGAGATTAATGACACTCCATCGCTTATACACGCAGGAATGGCGCTTAAAACACAATGCCATTTAGATATTTCACTCATTACGCTTAGCGAAGATGGTATTGGCGTCTTTGATAATAACACTATGCGCGTAATTCCTACAAAAGCAAAAGAGGTGTATGATGTAACTGGAGCGGGCGATACGGTCATTGCCGCGCTTGGCTTTAGCTTAAGCAGTGGGTGTGATATTTGGCAGGCTTGCGAGTTTGCAAATGCCGCTGCTGCTGTGGTGGTGGGCAAAGTGGGCAGCGCGGTAGCCTCACATAAAGAAATTATGCAATACCTCCATGCGCAATCTGCCAATATGCAACAGCATACAGAATCTAAAATCATCACGCTAGAAAATCTACTAGAAATTCTAAAAAATAGTGCTAATAATAAAATTGTTTTCACTAATGGCTGCTTTGATATACTGCATATTGGGCATTTAAGCTATCTTAATGCCGCAAGAGATTTAGGCGATATGCTCATCATAGGCTTAAATAGCGATGATTCTGTAAAAAGGCTAAAGGGTGAGCATAGACCCATTAATCCCCTGCATAATCGCGCACTTATGCTTGCGGGCTTAGCGTGCGTGGATTATGTGGTGAGCTTTTCGCAAGATACGCCCTTAGAGCTAATTAAAGCCATTAAGCCCGATGTGCTTGTAAAAGGCGGAGATTATAAAGATAAAATTATTATAGGCAGGGAATATGCCAAAGAGGTGGTTTTGCTAGATTTTGTAGAGGGCTATTCTACTTCAAATATTATTCAATCCATAAAAGGGCAATCCACACAAAGGAGCAAAAAATGACATCATTTATAGAATCTGAATTTAGCGCGCATTTAGCCAGTGCGCAAAAGATTTTTGCACTCACGCCACTTGTGGAAAAAAGTGCTTTAATGCTCAATCAATGCCTTGATAATGGAGGTAAGATTCTCATCTGCGGCAATGGCGGAAGCGCTGCTGATGCGCAGCATTTTGCCGCTGAACTCACAGGACGCTACAAAAAAGAGCGCAAAGCCCTAGCTGCTATCGCGCTAAGCGTGGATACTTCGGCATTAACTGCCATTGGAAATGACTATGGCTTTGAATTTGTATTCTCTCGCCAAGTTGAAGCCCTAGCCAATAAAGGCGATGTGCTATTTGCTATCTCTACAAGCGGCAACTCGCCAAATGTGCTCAATGCTGCCAAAATCGCACGCCAAAAGCAGTGCGCAATCATCGGCTTAAGCGGCAAAGATGGCGGCAAACTTAATGAAGTGTGTGATATTAATCTTGTTATGCCAGATAAGGACACGCCTAGAATCCAAGAGCTGCATATTCTTATTATACATATTTTATGCGATTTAATTGAGCGGCACTGCATAGAGCATTCATAGGCTAAGGCAGGCTTATGCTACTTCCTAAAACGCTTAAAATCTTGCAAGAAAACAAGCCAGAAGCGATTAAAGATACGCTTTCAAATATGCTTAATAGCGATGGCATTAATGTCGCGCTCATTGATTTAGTCTTTGGGCATTATTTTTTATATGTGCTTTTAAGCGATGGCGTGCTTACGCCTGTGTTTTTGTATGAAGGGCGCATTAGCTATAAGCAATCTCAAGCAAGTGGGCTGCCTAAAGTGCATTTTTGCCTATGCAGCGAGATTGAAAGAGATTTTAGCCTCCAAAATAGGGCAGATACGCTCTCCCATAGGCATTATCTAGCCAAAATTACACATAAAAACGCCTTTAGCATAAGCATTAGGCAGGGATTAAGTGAAGTGGGATTATATAATGACTATCCGCTTGAGCTATGCCCTATGTGCAGCGATATTCTAACTCATATGCGCGAGGGACAGACCATTGATAGCACGCTTAATGTGTATGTGTTTAATAACCAATATTTGCATTTGTTAGAATCTAACCCCACCTTGCGCCAAAAAGAACTCACAGCCCTGCAAGTAGCGCACCTTAGATGCTGTAAATGCAAAAAAGAAATCACGCTAGATTCTCAAATTTGGATACAAATCCACCACAATATCCTTAAAATTTATTGCTGTTGATTATTGCATTTATTTTGTGATAGAATGCTATTTTATGCGCAACAATCCACAACATTTGTAAGTATTTGCTAATTGCTTAAATAGGGGGTTACATGGCTTTGACACTAGGCATTGATATAGGCAGCACCACAGCAAAAGTCGCGCTTATGGACGGCGATGAGATTATTTTCCAACACTATGAGCGACATTACTCAAAGGTAAGAGAAAAAAGCATTGAGATTGTGCAGCGCATAGCGCAGACTATCGGCGATACAGAGCTTAAAGTAGCTATTTCTGGTTCCGCAGGCTTTGGAATCTGCAAGGCAACGGGCATTGACTTTGTGCAAGAAGTCTTTGCTACAGCGGGCGCGGTAAAGCATCTCGTGCCTGATGCTGATGCTGTTATCGAGCTAGGTGGGGAGGACGCAAAGATTATCTTTCTCACAGGTGGGACTGAAGAGCGTATGAATGGCTCATGCGCAGGTGGCACGGGAGCATTTATCGACCAAATGGTAACGCTGCTTGCCATAAGTGCTGAAGAGTTTGATAGAATCTCGCTCGAGCATAAAAAGATATATCCTGTCGCTTCGCGCTGTGGCGTGTTTGCCAAAACTGATGTGCAGCCGCTTTTAAATCAAGGGGTAAATAAAGAGGACATTGCTGCAAGTATCTTTCAAGCAGTGGTCAATCAAACTATCACCGGGTTAGCGCAAGGGCGCAAGATTGAGGGTAAGATTTTATTTCTAGGGGGTCCGCTTTTTTATTACAAAGGCTTGCAAGAGCGCTTTGCACAGACTTTAAACCTTGATGAAAAGCATGCCATTTTCCCAGACTTTGCCCAATATGCTGTGGCTATTGGTGTTTCACTACAGGCGCGCGAAGTTGAGAAAACCTTTACTTGTAAATCCCTCATAGCCACTTTGGAGGCAAGCAAAAACGCAGCTTCTACAAATAAATATCTCGAGCCGCTTTTTGCCTCACAAGATGATTATGATGCCTTTATCGCGCGGCATGAAAGCGCCAATGTCAATGAAGTGGATATAGAATCTGCGTATAAAGCTAATAATTATCAAAAAGTTGATGTCTATATCGGCATAGATTGCGGCAGCACGACTACAAAGCTAGCTATGCTAGATAGCCATAATGCAATTTTATATCAATACTATAATTCTAATAAAGGTAATCCCGTAGAAGTCATCTCCACGCAGCTTAAATATATTTATGAGCATTTTGGCGATAAGATTAATATCAAAGGTTCAGCCGTTACAGGCTATGGCGAGGAGCTTATTAAGGCAGGATTTAGCCTTGATGCGGGGCTTGTGGAGACTATGGCACATCTCAAAGCGGCAAAATACTTTAATCCCAAAGTTGATTTTATCATAGACATCGGTGGGCAGGATATGAAATGCTTTTATATCAAAAATCAAACCATAGATTCTATAATGCTCAATGAAGCCTGTTCAAGCGGCTGTGGGAGCTTTATAGAAACCTTTGCGCGCTCTATGGGATATGATATACAAACTTTCTCAAAGTTAGGATTAGAATCTAAGCACCCTGTTGAGCTAGGCTCACGCTGCACAGTGTTTATGAATAGCTCTGTAAAAGAGGCACAAAAAGAGGGCGCTAGCATTGAGGATATTAGCGCTGGACTTTCGATGAGTGTGGTAAAAAATGCTATTTATAAGGTTATACGCGCGCGCGATGCAGATGATTTGGGCAAACAAATTGTCGTGCAAGGCGGGACATTTTTAAATAATGCTGTGCTAAGAAGCTTTGAAAAAGAAATTGGTAGGGAAGTTATACGCCCCAAAATCAGCGGACTTATGGGGGCTTTTGGCGCGGCACTTTACGCAAAGGCACTAGGATTAGAGCAGTCAAGCACTATGAGCCAAAATGATTTAAGCACTTTCACACACACTGCTACAGCTAGCGTGTGCAGAATCTGCGGCAATAATTGTCAGCTTACTATTAATCGCTTTGGTGAGGGGAAAAAATTTATTTCAGGCAATCGCTGTGATAAACCCCTTGGCATTAAAAAGCTACTTTTCTTGCCTAATTTGTATGATTACAAGCTTAATAAACTTAAAGCCCTCTGCGCGTATGAAAATATGGACAAATCTAAGCTCACAAAGGGCAAAATCGGCATTCCTCTAGGGCTTAATATGTATGAGAATTTGCCTTTTTGGCACACGCTTTTAAGCGAGCTAGGCTATGAAGTGGTAGTATCAGATGTCACTACGCGCAAGACCTTTGCACTTGGGCAATATTCAATCCCTAGCGATACGGTGTGCTATCCTGCTAAACTGCTACATGGGCATATTGAGAATCTACTCAATAAAGGCGTGGATAAAATCTTTTATCCTTGTATGAGTTACAGCTTTGCAGGTGATGAAAAGCATAAAGATTCTAGCACAAATAACTACAATTGCCCTGTAGTAGCATACTATCCAGAATTACTCAATGCTAATGTCGATAAACTGCGCGCGGTGCGATTTTTCTACCCATATTTTGGCTTACATAAAAAAGAAGATTTCAAAAAGAAAGGCTTTGCATTTTTCAAAAAAGAGCTTGGTGCGGATAAAAAATCATTCCTTAATGCCGTGCAGAAAGCCTATGAAGTGCGCGATGAGTGGCTAAGTGATGTAAAAGAGCAAGGAGAGAAAGCGCTCGCATTTGCCCGCAGCAATAAACTTAAAGCCATCGTGCTGTGCGGACGCCCATACCACATCGACCCAGAGATTAATCACGGCATTGATAAGCTTATTAATTCTTTAGGGCTTGTGGTGCTAAGCGAGGATTCTATTGAGCATTTAGCAGAGGCGGGTGAGCTGCATATTCTTAATCAATGGAGCTATCATTCACGCCTATATAATGCCGCTGCGCTTGCTAGCAAGTATGATAATGTCGAGCTTGTGCAGTTAGTTAGCTTTGGCTGTGGGATAGATTCTATCACAAGTGATGAAGTGCGCGAGATTTTGGAGGCAAATGGCAAATTCTACACGCAGCTTAAAATTGATGAGATTAGCAATCTTGGCGCGGTAAAAATTAGAATCCGCAGCCTACTTGGCGCTATGGAGGAAAAACAAGCCCAAAATCGAGCAAAACACATACTTGGCTCACAGCCCATACTAGAAAATGTCTAACTTCAAAGGGAAAGGATTACTATGACGCAAAAAATGACCCCACACATCAAATCTTGGCAGAATGCAAATACTTCATCGCTGATTATGAAGCCTGAAAACAAGCGCGAGCTTAAACGCGTGCCATTCACAGCAGAGATGAAGCAAACGCATACAATTTTAGTGCCTATGATGCTGCCTATACATTTTCAATTACTTGTAAATATTTTGCACCTGCATGGCTACAAGGCTGAATTACTCCATAATGATGGCAAAGGCGTGGTAGATGAGGGATTAAGAAATGTGCATAATGATACTTGCTATCCTGCGTTACTTGTGATTGGGCAGATGATTGATGCGCTAAAAAGCGGCAAGTGGGATTTAAATAAAGTCGCGCTTTTAATCACGCAAACAGGCGGAGGCTGCCGCGCGAGTAATTACATTTATCTTTTGCGCAAGGCGTTAAATAAAGCTGGCTTTGGCGCTATCCCTGTAATTTCACTTAACTTTAGCGGCTTAGAATCTAATCAAGGCTTTAGCGTTACGCGCCCTATGCTGCAAAATTTCTTAAATGCTATCATTTATGGTGATTTGGTTATGCATATTGCTAATCAATGCCGCGCGTATGAGAAACATAAGGGCGATACAGATAAAATGGTGGATAAGTGGGTTACTCGCATTACCACAAAAGGCACAGATGAGGGATTGCAAAAATACAGCGCGCTTAAGAAAGATTTATGGCTTATTTTAGATGATTTTGCAAGCATTGAGCGGGAGAGCGAACCTAAAATCCGCGTGGGTATCGTGGGTGAAATCTATATCAAATTCTCGCCCCTTGGCAATAATAATTTGGAGGATTTCCTTTTAGGCGAAAATTGCGAAGTAGTGATACCGGGCTTTTTGGACTTTTGTCTTTACTGCATAAATGATACTATTGTTGGGAATAAAATGTATGGCGGCACGCTCGCACAAAGCCTCATTTACCGCGTGGTGTATTGGTATTTTGCCAACAAGCAATCAGATATGATTAAAATTATTAAAAAACATGGCGCCTTTAGAGCGCCAACGCCCTTTAAGCACACTAAAAAGCTTGTTGATGGCTATGTGAGCGAGGCGATGAATATGGGAGAGGGCTGGCTGCTCACTGCTGAAATGCTTGAGCTTATCAATCAAGATGTGCAAAATATCGTCTGCACACAACCATTTGGCTGCTTGCCTAATCACATCGTAGGGCGCGGTATGATGAAAACCATTAAAGAGCGCAATCCTCAAAGCAACATCGTATCTATTGATTACGACCCCGGCGCGACAAAAGTCAATCAAGAAAATCGCATAAAACTTATGCTAAGCAATGCTAAAAAAGCCCAAGCGAGCCTAGCCTAAATAATGATATACAGAATCTAGATTCTGTAGTTTTTATAGAATCTAAAACCTCATAAGGTATCCCAAATGATAGCTCACGCTACCATCGTGCGCACTATCTACCCACGCGCTTAGCGGATATTTTGAAGCACATAGATAAGATATGCCAAAGCCTAGTAGCGCACCGCTTAGCACCTGCAGGGCGTCGTGTTTATCCGCATAGATTCTAGAAAATCCAACAGAAGTGGCAATAATGCCTAATGGCAGGGAGAATTTCCACCCATAGCGCTTTTGCGCAAAGCCCACACTTGAAAACACAAACGCTGTATGCCCGGAGGGAAAGCCATCAAAGTGCTTATCATAAGGGCTTGGGCGCTGTGAAATGCGCGCTTTAGCAGGATTATCGCGCGCAATATAGGCAAAGCTCTGCTTAATAGCAAACATACTAAGCAGTGTGCCACCAGCGCCTATGGCTTGCTCTTTCACACCCTGCACATCATCAATGCTATAGCTATATGCCATCATCACAAAGGGCAAAATCTGCATCACATCGCTATAGAGCGCAAAGCCACTCTTAGCTTTCACAAAAGGGCAGCTAAGCACGCAAGAGAGGAGCAAAATCGCGCTATATTTCATCACATCGCCTTTAAAATGAGGTAGATTCTATAAATACGCCATTGTATAGAATCTTGCTTTAAGGCTGCCATAGTTTTTATATATTTTAGGAATGCATTTTGCTTATGCTTTCATATATTTTTGAGCAAGGAGTTGTTATGTTAGATTCTATGCAAAACACAATTTTAAACAAGCCAGATTCTATAATAGAGAAACGCCCAAACTCGCCTATGAGCGAGGTTAGCAAGCTAGAGAGTAAATTTGAAAATATGTTTGCTAAAAAGGCGCAAGAAGCCCAAGCAGACAAGTCACCAAAGGACGCTAAAGAGGTAAAAGATGCTAAAACAAAGCCGCTCAAATCCACCGAAAAAAAAGTGGAGGCAAAAGCTAAGGGCGTTGAGGGTGCGCAAGTAAATAAAGCAAAGCAGCCAAATAATGCCCAAAATGTGGCGCAAAGTGTAAATGCGCAAAAAGAGGGCGATTTACTCGCACAAAGCCTGCAATCAAATAAGACGCAAAGCAATGCTAAAGCCGCTCCTAGTGCGTTTGATTTTAAAGATAGTGCGAGTGAGGATTCTAAAATTGGTTTGCAGGAGAAAATTGCTAAATCCTCCAAAGAGGCAAAGCCAAAGGAGCACAATCCGCTTGTAGAAGCCCTAAGCGCGCCACTTAGCCAAACGAACAACGCACAAGCTAAGGCTAAGCAGGAGCTTGCCCAAAAGCTTGCGCCAATGCCCGCTCCACAAGCTTCAAAAGCCATAGAGGAGTCTGCGGATAAGACTTTGAAAGATGTTGAGAATCTAGCCAAAGCTAAAAATCTTAATCCTAGCAAGCTTAGCGTGCAAAGCACCCCTGCACAAAATGCGCCACTAGCGCAGAGCGCACAAGAGCCTGAGGCAGAATTAGCCAAGCTTGTGCCACAAAAGCCAAAGGGCGTGCCTAGCTCGGCTAAAGAGCGCATTAATTACGAATATGAAAATAACACAGACAGAATAGCCATTGTGCAGCGCGGCACGAAAAAGCCTAAAAATATCACAAGCAAAATTAATAATGAATATCCCGTAAAAAAGGCTGACAATGAGGCGAGCAGCGCACTTCCTCTAAAGGACATAGCCCGGTAAAAACACACAAGAGCTAGCAGAGGCACAATCTCAAAAAACAAAGCCAAATCTTTTAAAACAGGCTCTAGCTGATAATGCACCCAAAGAAAGCCCGCTTAGCGAGGCTTTAGATGAGCCTGCAAGCAAAACTAGCCAAATACTAGACGCAAAAAAGGGCAAAAATATAGAATCTAAGCCCAAAACTGCTCAAAAAGCCGCTCAAGAGGAGCTGCAAGCTAAGGGAGATAAGAAAAAAGGCGCTAAGAGCGCAAAAAATAAAAAGCAAGATTCCCTCCCAGCCCAAAGTGCGCAAAATCCCAAAGGCGAGGTTATCCATGAGCCAAAATTAGCAAGCGCGCTTGCTGCATCAAATAGTGAGGATTTACAATCAAGTGAAAATGCTATAGATGAAATCCTCCCAGCACCCCTGCAGGAGCAAAGCGCCAAAGGCTCACAAAAACAAAATATAGCGCCAAAAGATAATGCCAAAGTCCAAGCACCTGCGCTAGCAGCTTTGGAGACGGGTGCGAAAAATGCTAAAGATTCTAAAGAGGAGAAAAAACAAAAGACGCAAAAGCCTCAAAACGCAGAGTCAAGCGCTAAGCCTGCTCAGAGCCAAAGTGCGCAAAGTCAAGCGCTAAGCCTTGATGAGCCAGCACAGAATCTAGCCGCACAAGAGCAGGAGGAGGCGCCAAGCTTTGCTGAAATGCTCATGAATGGGGGCAAAAAAAAGGGCGAAAAAGCCAAAGATGAGCCAGATATAGAATCTAAGCCAAAGGCTAGTGCAAATAAACAAAGTCTTGAGACAGCTCAAAGTGCGCAAGCACAGCGCACGCAGATTCTATACCGCTCCGCACAGGCAAAGCAAAGCCTAAGGAATTTCGCACAAAGCCTGCGTGAAGAGGTGCTAAACTACAAGCCACCCATCACTAAGCTTAGCCTTGAGCTTAATCCACAGAATCTAGGCACCTTGGAGCTTACTATCACCAAAAAGGGCAAAGATTTGCACATTCAAGTGCTATCAAACGCCACAGCCATTGGATTATTCCTGCAAAATCAAGCAGATTTCAAGGCAAATCTCACACAAGTAGGCTTTAATAATGTGGATTTGAGTTTTGCTTCAAATGAGGGCGGTGGCGGTGGTTCAGGCACGCAAAGGCAAAATAATCAAGCAGCAGAACAAGAAGAAGGGAACAAAAATAGCTTGGAGGATTTGCAAAGTAATGAAATGCAGGTGATGAATATCACACTTCCCAAATACGCTTAAAACCTAGATTCTATAAAAGGATAAAAAATGGCAATTGATTTAGCAGAAGTAACAGGCAGCGCGGCAAAAATCGCTAAGGAAAAAGAAAAAGTGCGCAACATAAATGAGCTAGATAATGACGCGTTTATGCGCCTATTTTTGGAGCAGCTCAAAAATCAAGACCCCACCGCGCCTATGGAGACGGATAAAATCATTACCCAAACTGCTCAACTCACGCAAGTAGAAATGCAAGAGCAAAATAAAAAGACTATGGTTGAAGTGGCTGAAGCGATGAAAAGCACGCAAGAAACCAATAAAGAGCTTAAAGAATTTCAAGCCCAAATGAAAGAATCACTTGAAGCACTCAATCAAGGTATGCAAGATACAGCTAAATCTAATGTCGCCACTGCGCAACTTAATGCGCTAAATACGGTGTCCATGATAGGCAAAGTGGCTGAAACAGATGTTTTTGGTGTGAATGTGCAGAAGGGCAAGGCAGTAAAATTCTCTATCTATTTTGATGAAAAAATAGACCCCAAAAAGGGCGAACCTACCATTTATATTTTTAATAGCAATAATGAAATGGTAAAGAGTATATCGCTAAAAGATAGGGCAAATGAGCGCGGGTATTTGGAATTTAACTGGGATACGCTTGATAATCAAGGGCGGCAGGTCGATGATGGCACATATAACATTCGCGCAGAATATAATTTAAATGAAGATACAAAGCAATATCACACAGCGCGCGTTGGGCGTGGCGAGGTGCAGAGCATTATTTTTGATAAAGGCAATCCTATGCTAAGAATGGGCGATATGATTTTGCCCCTTGATAGTGCTATTGAGTTTTACAATAAGGACGCGGGGCAATGAATGATACTTTGATTAATTCATACAGCGGCATTAAAACACATCAATTTGGGCTAGATTCTATCTCAAATAATATTGCCAATGTCAATACTATCGGCTATAGAGAGAATATCCCACAATTTGAAAGCCTCTTTAGCACCAACATGGATTCGCTTAATGCCGATTCGCCTATTAATAATGATATGAATTATGGCGCGACTAAATCAAGTAATGCCATATCCACACGCAGCGGGAGCTACAAAGCAAGCGATGGGGAATTTAATGTCGCCTATGAGGGCAAGGGCTGGTTTATTGTAGGCGAGCAAAAAAGCGGCTCTTTTGAGATTAAAGATGATGGCTATGAAAAAAAGCAGAGGAATTATTTCACGCGCGATGGCTCGTTTTTGCGCGATGGCGAGGGCTATATCGTTAATACAAGTGGATATTATATGTATGGCGTGGATTTGGGCAAAATTGAAAATGGCATTTACACTTCAAGTAAAAGCGAGGAGGCAGACTTTGAAGCGCTAGCTACTGGTAAATTACAACCCATGCAAATCCCGCAAAATCTCTATTATCGCCCTGTGCTTACCACAAAGCTTGATATGAGCGTAAATCTTAATAAAAATGAGAATGCCACTTCGGTGCGCGCGTTTTTTAATGACAATAATGGCGAGTTTGATATTGAGCGATTTATGAATACAGATATTAATGCCTTTGCAACCGATGATGTGCCGCTTAATGCGCCAAGCTACAATGAAGTGCGCTTAATTCTTGATAAAGATGGCAAGAAAGAAACGCTTACTTTTAAATATGGGCAAGGTGGGGCTGAAGCGGGAGAATTCCGCACATTTAATGATTTAAAAAATCTTTTGCGCGATAAAGTGGGATTAGATTTAGAAGTAAATAAAGCCGCAGATGGCAAGGTGGGGGAAAAAGTAAGCTTAGAGCTAAAAAATAATTCATATAAAAATCTAAATCTTGAGCTTGGCGGGAGCTTATTTGAAAAGCTAGGCTTAAAGGGTAAAAATGATAGCTTTAGCAGCGGTGTGGGCGCAAACTTTAATGCCAATAGAGCGTATGAGAAAAATGCCATTGTGCAGTATAAAGGCGTGGTGTTTATCCGCACAGGCGAGCTAGGCAAAAGCGAAGACCCCTTTAATGATAAAGAGAATTGGCGTATTTTGGACACAGGCGCTATCGCGCAGTGGAGCGATAATGCGACATATTTAGAGGGCGATGTGGTGGCTGATAATGGCAAAATCTATCGCCGCACCACTCAAGCGGGGAATAATCCCATAGCAGAGGGTAATTGGGAGGAGCTAGGGAATATAGAATCTGCTCTACCGCCTGCATTCACGCAAGGCACGACTTATCAAGTTGATGATATTGTGAGTTATGAGGGGAATTTGTATCGTAAAATAGTCGGTAGCGGCTCAAGTAATCCTAAAGCAGATTCTGTAGGCTGGAAGCCCATACGCGGCGATAGTTTTCACAGCGGCTTTATACAAATGCCAAGCTATCAAACTAATGCCGAAATTTATGATGAAAGCGGCAAAAAATTCCTTATCCAAAGCCATTATTTTATGGTTTCATCTGGCAATACAGAATCTAATCCCCCCACAAACGAAGTGTGGGAGGTGCGCTCTGCGGTGTTTGACCAGCACGGGGAGATTATGATAAGCCCTGATTATGTGGTGCATAATATATCTTTTGATGAGCAGGGCAAGCCCACAGCAGAGCCAGTAACGCTTGAATTTGGCAATAACAAAGTGCAGTATAACCTAGCAGGTGCCAAAGATACGCAAAGTTCAAATTTTGTCTATCGAGATTCTGGGATTTTGAATAAAGAGCAAGATGGCAGAGCGGAGGGACATTTGCGCGATGTGCGCATCGATAAAGATGGCATTATTTTTCTTGCTTTTGATAATGGTGCGTATGAGCCTATGGGGCGCGTGGGGATTGCGGCGTTTGTGAATGACCAAGGCTTAAGGAAAGTGGGAGGCAATCTCTTTGAGATGACCGAAATGGTAGTAAATGGTGATGCAAGCACCATTAGCGGGCGTCCAATTTTGGGCTGGGAGGGCTTAAATCTCAAATTTGGCTCTGTGCTGTATAAACACCTTGAGACAAGCAATGTCGATGTGGGCAATGCTCTCACTGAACTAATCGTGATGCAGCGCGGCTACTCAATGAATGCAAAGGCTTTCACCACAGGCGATGAGCTAGTAAAAGAAGCGCTAAACCTTAAACGCTAGGCTAGATTCTATAATTTCCCACGCTGTTGCTTTTTTATAAAAAGCCGCGTGGTCTTGCCCAAATGAGCAAAGCTCATCTGTGCGCCTAAAGTATAAAGTTATAGCTTAAGCTTTAGCTAATCTATCAACTTGGTCTTTAAGGTTAGATTCTATAAATTTATTTTAATTTCAGCTTAAAAAGCTACAATGAAAAGCATTACAACTCGAGATTTATTATTAATATTAAGTTGTAAAATATTTTTTGTTGAAAGGATTTGATTATGCGTTTTTCAAGTTTTCGCGCGTTTGTGCTTTGTAGCAGTATTGTGGCGGCGTCTGCGTTGCATGCTGATGAAACACAAACAAGCAGCAATATAACGGGGGGGGGGGCAGATACAAACTAACTCCAAAAATGAAAGTGATTCTAAAGTAAAAAATGTAAATTTAGGACGCTCTGTCGTTACTGCCTCTGGGTTTGAGCAAGACCATACGCTAGCTCCCGCTTCTATCTCTGTCGTCTCTCCGCAAGAAATCCAAACTCGCCCTGTGCGAGACCTAGCTGAAGCCCTTAGCAATGTGCCGGGCGTAAGTATCGATAGTGGCGTGACAAAGACAGGCGGCTATGGTATTTCTATCCGCGGTATGGGCAGTGGCTATACGCTTATCCTTGTCGATGGCAAACGCATTAATGGCGACTCTGAGCTGTTCCCAAATGCCTTTAGTGATAGTGTTACTAGCTTTATGCCGCCTATGAGTGCCATTGAGCGAATAGAAGTCATACGCGGTCCTGCCTCTACGCTCTATGGAAGTGATGCGATTGGTGGCGTGGTAAATATTATCACTAAAAAAAGCTTTGATAAATGGGGCGCGAGTATAGGTTATGATTACACCATGCAAGAAAATAAATCCTTTGGAAATACGCAAGGCTTTAATTTCTATACCACAGGTCCATTAAATGAGGCAAAAAATATTGGGCTTGCGCTAAGGGGTAGAATCTATACGCGTGATTTTGTCCCTAGCACAAGTCTTGCCAAGTATCCAGATGTTAATAATCAAGGACAATCTATCACTGCAACAGCGGGACGGAGTAACCTAGTAGGGCTAGCTCCTGCAAATATCTTTAATATCGGCTCAAGGCTCACTTGGCATTCACTTGCAAATATTGGCAATCAACCAAAACATAACGCATATTTTGACATAGACTATGCTCAGCAAAACTATGATAATTCACAAGCCCTGCTTGGTAACTATGGGAATAATGCAGCCGATACGACAGAGGAGCTAAAACAAGCAAGAAATGGCTATGGAGCAAGTATGGATATATCACGCCTTAATACGATACTCGCCTACAATGGCACATATATTGATAATCCAAATGCCCTACTCTCACGCCTTAAATTTGATACAAGCCTGCAATATAATATCACCGCTAATCCGCACAGATATGTGCCAACAGGCACTTTTTCGGCCTCTGCGCCTACTATTGATGGACTAAGGACAGGAAATGGCGTAAAAGCGGGTGATAGCCGTGAATTAAGAGGGGAGGATATTATCCTTGATGCAAAAAGCAATATGCTTTTTAATGTAGCTTCGTGGTTTGGGGTAAATACTACGCTTGGCGCGCGCTATTGGTATAATACTTTTCATGATAAACTTTTTCAAGCAGCAGGTGGCAAAGCTACCCAAGAGCAGCACATCGGCGCACTTTTTGGTGAAGCGGAGTTTATGTTTATTGATAAAATCTTTCTTACCACAGGCTTAAGAGGGAATTTTAACTCCATATTTGGCGCAAATGCCTCTCCTAGAATCTATCTAGCATATAATGCTATTGATGAGTGGCTCACTTTTAAGGGAGGTGTATCTACAGGGTATAAAACTCCCTCTCTCTCACGCCTTGTTAGTGGCGTGGCAAATTTAAGCGGACAAGGTACGACACACACTTATGGTAATCCAAACCTAAAGCCAGAATCTAGCATTAATTATGAATTCTCCGCAATAAGTGATAATGAATATCTTAATATATCTCTTACCGGGTTCTATACGGATTTTACAAATAAAATTGATAACACCGGCAGTGTGCAAAATGGACAAACTATAAATGGCTTTATATGTGGTGGCACTACATGCTCTGCGTATGTGAATGTAGATAAGGCAAAAAGCTATGGTGCGGAGGTGGCTTTAGGGATTAAGCCTATATCAGTAGGCTATGGTGATGTAGGTTTAAATGCTGCTTATACCTATACAAAAACAGAAATTACAAAATCAGGTAATGTAGCAAATGTAGGCACAAGACTTACAAATGTGCCGCTACACAATCTTAATGCCTCGCTTAATTATGATACGCGCTCTTTTGGATTCTATATTAGAGAAGAATATAAAGCGGGCATTTATAGAGGTGACCCAAGTGTGCCAAATACCATGGCTGCAACGCTTGGAGAATTTTATAAGCCAATTTATCTCACGCATCTTGGCGCATACTTTAAACCTTTGGAGCATTTAAGGCTTAATCTAGCAATATATAATCTTTTTGATGTAGATTTTGTAGATTATCAGCGCTACACTACGAATAATGCTTTAGGGTATGACTATGCAAATGCTTATAACTATATCCGCGAGGGGCGCCGCTACTATATGTCTATCCAAATGGAGTTTTAAGATAGAATCCATTGTAAGTAGGCTAGCGCGAAATTATCTTAGTTTGCTATAATGCCACGCTGTTGCTTTTTGTAAAAAAGCCGCGTGGTCTTACAAATATGAGCAAAGCCCATATTTGCGCCTAAAGTATAAAGTTATGATTGCTTGCGCACTCATCAACTTTGTTTTTTAAGGTGAGATTCTATAATGCCACGCTGTTGCTTTTTGTAAAAAAGCCGCGTGGTCTTACAAATATGAGCAAAGCCCATATTTGCGCCTAAAGTATAAAGTTATGATTGCTTGCGCACTCATCAACTTTGTTTTTTAAGGTGAGATTCTATAATGCCACGCTGTTGCTTTTTGTAAAAAAGCCGCGTGGTCTTATGTGAAATAAGCAAAGTTAGATTCTATAAGCCCCGCGCTGCACTCCAAATGAGCGCGGAGATGAAAGGAGCATTATGGGACGAGCATTTGAGTATCGCCGTGCCGCCAAAGAAAAACGATGGGACAAAATGAGCAAGGTTTTCCCAAAGCTTGCTAAAAGTATCACTGTAGCAGCCAAAGAGGGTGGCAGCGACCCCAATATGAATGCCAAACTGCGCACAGCCATTGCTAATGCCAAAGCGCAAAATATGCCAAAGGATAATATCGATGCCGCCATTAAGCGCGCAAGCGGCAAAGATGGCACTTTTAGCGAAGTAACTTATGAGGGCAAGGCAGCAAATGGCGTGCTTATTTTTATTGAATGCACCACAGACAACCCCACGCGCACCATTGCCAATATCAAAAGCTATTTTAATAAAACGCCTAATGCTAGCATTCTCACCAATGGTTCCATTGATTTTATGTTTATGCGCAAAAGCGTGTTTGAGTTCCGCACTGATGGCGATTTAGAGGAGCTAGAGCTCACACTTATTGATTATGGGCTAGAGGAGATGCAAAGCGCGCAAGATGATGAGGGCGTGTATCATATAGCCTATGGGGATTATAAGGACTTTGGGCGATTAAATGAGGGCTTTGAGGCGCTGCAAATTCCGCTTTTAAAAGCAGCCCTGCAGAGAATCCCAACTTCCCCTATAACGCTTAGCGAAGAGCAAATGCAAGATATTGAAAAGCTCCTTGATAGAATCGAAGATGATGATGATGTGCAAGCTGTTTATACAAACATCGAGTAAGCGCGTGGGTTTTATGCGCATTATGTTTATGTTAAAAGCGAGCGCGCTATGCTAGACTTTGCGCAAAGTATTGCAAATATCGCAAACAAACCCATTACAAAAGATTTTGGCTCTTTTAAATCACTGCTTAGTTTTGGTTATTACTGGCAGGCGCAAGATTTGGAGTATTTACAAGATTTAGGGCGCGAGATATTTATCCTGCACCCGCTTTTTGTGGATAAACACCTCTGCGCGGAGGACTTGCGCTATGAGATTGGCACAGAATTTGGCGTGGCGTGGCTTTTAGCCTATATGCTCACTCCCCTTTTAGAAAATACTTCAAGCGCACTTAAAGATGTGCTAAAAACGCTAGATATTGGCTATTTGGCTTCAGAATCTAATATCGCCGAAGAGGAGCTAGAGGAGATAAGTGCGCACCTTCATATGCAATCCTTTGGCATAGTGCTAGGTAGCGAGCTAGCCGCGCATTTAAACGCGTCAGAAATAGCTCAAATTTTAGGCACGCTTGGCAAGTGCGAGGCTGTGCATTTCATCATGCCAGAGCTTACAGATTCTATAACGCCACAAATTATAGAATCTAGCGTGCGCTCTCAACTTACAGCGTGCGAGGAGCTGCCAGAATCTAATGGGCATTATGTGTATATGCGCCCTTTTAGCGCACACGCCGCCGCACAGCAAGACTTGCCGCAAGCCGCACAACTGCCACTTTTGCAATGCCCACCGCTTTTTGCCCCAGCACTTAAACTGCAAGATAATAAGCGCGTTAGGCTCTGTTTTGAGGGTAAGCAAATAGAGGCGCTCTGTATGCGTGCGCCGCAGTTAAAGGGGACTATTGCGCTTTTATACCTGCCGCAAGCGCAAATAAAGGGCTATCCGTATAGGCAAGTGGAAGTAAAAGTATGATGTCATTGTAGCTCTTGCAGGTGCTTAGTTTGCATTGTGTGCCATCATTGTGTGCAAGTGTGATAAAATCCTAGATTCTATATTTTATGGCTCAAAATTTGCTTTAGCGTATTAAAAATTATGGCTTTTTAGCTTAGGAGTGTGCGTGCGAACATTGATTATAGCCCTGTGCTTGCCTTTTTATGCCTTTGCCCTTGATGTAACTATAAACTATGGCAAAGAGTTAAAAGAGCATTTTTCTGTGCTAAATATCGCCCACAAAGAGCCACTAGAATGCGCTGAAAACCGCGACACGCAAAATGTAGTCAAATATGTGGTTTGCTCCATTGAGCGCACGCCTATTGCGAGCTTTTCGCCTACAGAAACACTATTTTTTCGCTTTTGGAGTCGTGTAATTGATGGCAGATTCTATCTTTATATCGAACCAAAGCATAAAATTAAGCTTTTTTCCACGCCGCATGATTTAAAAGGCACGACTACCATTACCAAAGAACAGCCAAAGCAAAGCCTTTCATGGCAAGTCATTGGCTATAAAAATGAAATCCCTTTCCTTAATGAACACGCCTATCAAAACAAGCCAAATGGCATTAATTTCCCCATAAAAATCATCAAAAATAAGGATTTATTTTTTAATGATTTAGATATTAATCGAGGACCGCTGCATTATGAGGAGGGCGAGGACTTTGCGGTATATACGCAGATTAAGACACTTATGCAAAATCAAGCTTATATCGAGGCGGTTAAAGCCATTGATGAGACGCTTATTGCCTATCCTAAGAGTATTTTTACTAAAGATTTGCTGCTATTTAGACTGCGCGCGCTAGAGCATTTTGATTCTGTAGAGAATAGCGATATGATAGTGGATATGGGGACTAAGTGGATTAAAAAATATCCCACAGATTCTAATGTGCCAGAGGTGCTTTACTATCTTGGCAACGCCTATGCGGATATGCGCATTCCAGAGGAGGCAAAATATTATTTTGATAGAACTATTAGCGAATATCCTAAATCGCGCTATATGCCGCTTGCCAAAATGGCATTAGCCAAAAATTTCCACACCGGTGCGGACGCGAGTGTCGCCTCAAAGCTCTTTGCGCAAGCCTATCAAGAAGCTCCGGATTTAGATAGTGCGAGTGCTATTGCCATTGAGTGGAGCAAGGTAAGGCTACAAAACCACGATAAAGCACAAGCCCAAAAGCTTATGGAGACGATGTTTAAGGTAAATCCTAGCTACATTACCAAATATCCTATTAAAAATTATGATTTTTTAAAGCTTCTAGCAGAAGAGGGGCTTTACCTCATCGCCGCGCAGCTTGGTGAGTATCTTTACAATAACCTTTTAAGCGATGATATTTCTAAGGAGGATTTGCTCAATAATGTAAGTCTATGGTATCAAGCCGCTAACGCACCGCACGATGCGCATAGGATTAATAAAGTATTTTTGCAAGATTTTGAGCATCGCCCAAAGGCTGATGAGATAAAAGATAGAGATGATAAACTGCTTTTTGCCCTAGCTCAAGATGAGAGCGCAGATTCTAAAATCCAAAAATATGATTATATCATTGAGCATTACACCAACTCGCCAGAGCAGGAAAAAGCCCTTGAGCTAAAGGCACAAACGCTCTTTGATGAAGGCAAATACACAGAAGTCATAGCCCTAAAAGACTACCTTAAGCACTCGCCTATTATCCCCAAAGCCTATGCTGCGGCTTTGCATAAAAATATCATAGATAAAGACTGCAAGGCAGCTTCAAGCACTTATCTTGCTTACACACAAGTAGAAGTAGAGGCAAATGATAAAATGCCCCTTTTTGACTGCCTCTATTCTCTAGCGCTAAACTCGCAAGCCGCACAGGTCTCGCAGAATATGGCTGAAAATGCCAAAGATTTGCCCCAAAAGCTTGAGTGGCTCTACCGCGATAGCCTAAATGCCGCCAAACTTGGCGATAACAAAGGTGCTGCACGCGCAGGGAGGGACGCGCTGGAGCTGGCTAAAAGCCTAAAAAGCCGCTCGCACTATGATGTGGGCTTTACACTCTTTAATGCGCTTAATCAACTTGATGACAAAGAGGGCACGCTCAAAGCCTATGCATTTTTAAAGGAGAATGAGCCAAATAATCCCCAAATGCTAAGCGTTAATCTCACGCTTTTAAAAAGTGCTGAATTACAAAAAGATGAACTAGGCATTGAAATCTATGCTAAAGATATTTTGCGCCTGCAGGGCATTACAGGCAATAGCGCGGATTCTCCATATGTGGATTTTGCGCTCATTCAAAGCTACATTCGCACACAGCGCACTAATGAGGCTTTGAGCCTACTTGATGATTTATTGCAAAAAGATATAAATGATGATAATAAGCAAAAAGCCCTCTATCTCAAAGGCTCGCTGCTTAAAAGCACGCAGCAAGACGCCACGCCTGCCTTTGAGCAATGCCGATTAATCGCACATGAGGGGGCGTGGAAAAATCTTTGCGTGCAGGCTTTGGGCATTATTCAGGGCAATCAATAGGCGCGCAAATAGTAAAAATAAAAGCGCGCAAATTACGGCGCTAAAAAGCAAAGTTAAGGAAGCAAATATGTATAACTTCACTCAAGAGCAGTTAAGGCGATACGCGCGGCATTTTAGCCTAAAAGAATGTGGCTTTAAGGGGCAGGAGAAAATTATAGAATCTAAAGTGCTTGTCATCGGTGCAGGTGGGCTTGGCTCACCTGTGGCGCTTTATTTGGCAGCGGCTGGCGTGGGGGAGATTGGCATTATTGATGATGATAGCATAGATTTAAGCAATTTGCAGCGCCAAATCCTGCACACTACGCAAGAAATTGGCACGCCAAAGATAGAATCTGCGCATAAAAAACTAAGTGCACTCAATCCACATATCACCATAACGCCCTACCACACGAGGCTAACTGCGAGTAATGCGCTAGAGATTTTTGCGCGATATGATGTAATTGTCGATGGGGTGGATAATTTTGCCACAAAGTTTCTCATAAACGACGCGTGCGTACTGCTTGAGAAGCCTTATAGTTATGGGGGGATTTTGCGCTTTGCAGGGCAGAGCATGAGCATTAAGCCAAAGCAAAGCGCGTGCTATGCGTGCGTTTTTAATGCTCCTCCGCCTGAAGGAAGTGTGCCAAACTGCGCGCAAGCGGGGGTTTTTGGCGCGGTGGCTGGTATGCTAGGCACTATTCAAGCCGCTGAAGTGCTAAAAATTATTACCGGCATTGGCACGCCTTTGTATAATGAGCTTTTAAGCTTTGATGCGTTGGAGATGAATTTTCGCAAAATTGCCTTAAAGCAAAATCCGCAATGCCGCGTTTGTGGCAAAAATGGCATTACGACTTTGCAAGATTACACGCCCACACACTGCGCGATGCTGTAGGATTATGCAATTAGTGCGACACTTGCGGCATTGGCAACAAAATATCTACGATAAAAACTTAAAAATACACAATCATAAAAGGAGAAAGTTACAAACAGTGAAGAAGTTCCATACCCCCAGCATCATATCTAGTATGAAGGCTTACGGAGGGATTTCGGCGGCATTCTAACATAAATTATGCTAAAATGAGCATAAACTTTATAAATATGAAAATTATGCATATATGAAATATTAAATTTCATAAGTAAGGATTTATCCTGCTATGCCAAGGCTACTAACGCAGATTAAATAAGCCCAAACCCTACCTAATTTACAGAATCTACTCCCCAAAAGGTGCTAAAGTTGCGCAAAAATATCTAGCGCCCTAGCGATAACCTTATCCATATCATAGTAAGCATACTCCCCTAGCCGCCCAATAAAATGCACCCTAGCATCTTGCTCGCGCGCCTTTTTGGTGTATGCCTCATACAGCGCGCTAGTGTGAGCGTTTGGCACAGGATAGTATCGCTCTAATCCCCTAGCCCACGCCTTAGGATACTCAAAGCTTACAATCGTATGAGGCGTTTTAGCGTCTAAAAAATATTTATATTCGCCTATGCGCGTGTAGTCGTAGTTGTTTGGATAATTAATCACCGCCCCACTTTGGAAATACTCCCTTTCAAAGCGCACAAAGTCAAATTCCAAGCTTCGATAGGGCAGCTCGCCCAACGCATAGTCAAAATACTCATCAATCCCACCACTATAAAAAATCCTATCAAAGCCTTTTACAAAGCTAGATTCTAAATCCTTAAAATCACAGCCTAGCTCCAGCTCTATAAGCTCGCTCGCGCACATATTTTGGCACATCTTGCTATAGCCCTCAAGCGGAATGCCCTGAAATCTATCTTGAAAATAGCTATTATCTTTGCTCACATAAATAGGGACGCGCTTGAATACGCTTTCACTCAACTCTTCAGGCGTGCATTGCCACTGCTTAAGCGTGTAATGCAAAAAGACTTTTTCATAAATAAACTCGCTCAAAAATGCTAATTCTTTGACTTTTTTAAGCTCTAAAATTGACACTTTTTGCCCATATTGGTAGTGTTTAAGCAGGCTAGATTCTATATTTTGCGCCATTTGTGTGGGGAAAAGCATATATAAGGAGTTAAGATTAAAAGGCACAGGCACGAACTGCCCATCAATTAGGGCTTTGACTTGGTGCATATAAGGATAAAAGCGCGCAAAGCCATTGACATACTGCCATACCCTTAAATCATTTGTGTGAAAGATATGCGTGCCATACTTATGCACCAAAATGCCGCCCTCATCATAATCATACACATTCCCACCGATGTGATTACGCCTATCGATAACCACCACGCGCTCGCCCTTTACATTTGCTAGCCGCTCGGCTAATGTCAGCCCGCTTAACCCCGCTCCAACGATTAGATTTCTCACCTTTGCTCCTTGTTTTAGTGGTAACTAAATTTCGCCATTCTTAAGAGCCTTTAGCTCCTTGTCGCTTAAATGTTCTAAAATTAAAGTCATTGCCAATCCTTATAGTAAATTTTGTAATCATACAACACTTTGAAAAACGCCTCCTTTGCCCAATTACGCTTAAACAGATTCTATAAGATTTTTACTGCACTTCCCTTTTGCTATATTTTTTATCTATCACAACCCACCCAAAAAGCACCATTTTATATTCGTGCTTTAGTGGGCGGATACGAATACACACGCACTGCCTAAGAAACATATAACCCCCTATAATTATTCTGCCCAATGCTATAAGCACTCGCCCAAAAGCAGTTTGTGAAATCTTTTTTAAGTCCGCATTGTTCATTATCGCTTGATTTATACTTTCAAAAGTCGCTTCAAAGCCTAATTCATTACATATAAGTGGTGTTTTATCTAATTGATTTTTATCGCGCATAAAATTTAATACATTATTAAGTATGATAAAGGACTGCACCAACCCCCTGCCCTCTTTTAGCAATACATCATTTAGCCTATGTGCAGCAACCTTAACGCGCTCATAAGTTAAATCATAAAGTATGGGTAAATGATTATTTTGCGCCATAATTAATATATCCATTAAGCCTCTTGTTTGGTCATTCCACGCTTTTTTGTCCCATTTTTCAATCCTTTGATGTCCCACACGATAGCAGTAAGTAATATCTGTAAGTGCATAGAATCTCTGCGCGGCTAACATTACTTTTACAAAAAATACAGGGTCTTCATATTTTTTGTAATGCGGAAAAGTAATTCCACTATCTCGTAGCAAACTGCGCTTATAAATAAATCGCGTAAATCCAAAATCAAATTGCCAATCTCGATAGGCTATAAATCCCTCTTGCGCAAAAGTATAGCCAAAAAATTCTCTGCCAAATTGCGTAATAATCTCTCCCTTTCTATACTCGCTAAAGCACCCTCCACAAATAAGCGCACGATTTTCATTCGCCTTAGTGTAGAGTAATTCAATAATATAAGCGTTTGGGAAAAAATCATCAGGGTCAATAAAATAAATATACGCTCCGCTTGCTTTCTCTAACCCTACATTCCTCGCATACGCCGCGCCTTTATTTGCCTGCTCAAAGTAGCAAATGCGCCCATCTTTACGCGCATAATCCTGCGCGATTGCGCCACTTTCATCGGTGCTGCCATCATTTACTAAAATAATCTCTAAATTTGTATGACTTTGATTAATTATAGAATCTAAGCACTCGCGCAAATAATCTTGCACATTATAAATTGGCACAATGATTGAGACTTTGCCCTCTTGCTTCATTTTTTACGCCTCGCACTTGTATTTATCGCAAGAAACATACCAAGTAGCATAAAGCCTAGATTCTGTCCTGCGCGATTTGGCAATGCATCAAAGAAATTGCCCACAATAAGCCCTATGCTAAAAATAGCAAAGCCCAGCACAAAAATGCGCCTAGATTCTATATAGCGCACAGAATCTACGCCGCGTGGGCGTGTAGCTGCAAAATAAATTTTATACCCTCTTAGCAAAATCCACGCAAAAAGCCAGCCCATAAGCATAAAGCCAACTAACCCCAGCTCAAACCACGCATACAAAAAGCCATTATGATTTGTCCAATAAAATGGCAAAATGCTCCCGTCCTCAAAGATAGAAATATAATAAGGCAAATTTTTAGAATCTTGCCCAAAAATGCGCACAATATTCTTAGCAAAAAGCACCAATCCATAGCCATTTGGGCGCAAAGGATTATCCATAATGCCAAGATAAGTTGATTTGCTCATAGCAATGCGATTAAGCGAGCTATGCTCCCACACAATATGACTATCTTTAGGGAAAGATTGTGGCATACATCGCCGCTCTCCATACGGGGTATTCCACACAATGCAATTTGGGTCAAACTTCCCCATTTCAGCAGGCGATAGCTCCCATACTTTAAGCAATACATGCAGTTTGCCATATATGTTAAATCTATCGCTTAAATGCGCGCTAAAAAAGTAAAATCCACACGCCAAGGCTATAGTGCCACACAGCACGCAGGGTAAAATCACGCGCTTATATTTATAATGAGCCAAGCACGCCGCTGCTACACACATTGCAGCATAAGCCACATATAGAAATCTTGTGCTTAGGCACACGCAAGCGGCTATATTGATTATAAGCAAAATAACGCCCACAAGCCTATATTGTGCAAATATAGCCAAACTCACGCTAAAAGATAATATTAAGAAAAACGCATATCCTGTTTGCGCCTCGCTAAAAAACTTAGGCATAGCGCGATACACGCCTATAAAATCCCATAAACTCGTATGCTTAACATTTCCAGCTTTAGAATCTGCATACAGCACAAAATCTATGATAGTTAAAATAGGTTGAAGCATTATAAGTATGGCTAAAAGATACAAAAAAATAGCGCGCGCCTTAGAATCTAGCGCATAAAAATACATCGCCACTGCGCACATAAATATAAAAGGCTCAAGCAAAAATCGCCTCATATAAAGCAGGCTTAACCCCCTATCAGCACTAAAATATAAAGACACAAAGCCAAAAGCGATAATCCCACAAAGCATAAAAAGCGCATATTTAGAATCTAGCGCCAAAAATGTAAGATGTATTTTTTTCACAAAGCATAAAATGCAAGTAGAAAGAAAGGCTGCATATAAAAGATTAATGCCATATTTATGATAGATATTTGGCTTTAAAGTCGGCTCGCCTGTGCAAAGCAGCGCAATACCTCCAAGAAATAGCGCACCTGTAATAATGTAAAGTGTAGAAATAGATTTAGATTCTATAGGCTGCATTTATTGATATAGCGGCTTTTTTAGGATTCTTAGTTTGCCAACATAAAAGCGCTTGATGTTACCATCAGGCACCCAGCCAAACCATGGGCGATTATCTTTAAACTGCCATGCGCGATAGGTGGTTTTGCGCGTAAATGAAGTAGTAACTTTATAGACAATAAACACATTAAGCAGCCGCTCTGCCATAAAGCCATAGATTCTTTGTTGATATGGTGTATGAAATATTATATCTGTGCGTTTTTGTGTTTCAAACAATACAGAGAATAAAAACTCACAATACTCAAAATACAAATCCTTTTTCATAATAAACAAATTCCACCAGCTAAGACTCTGTCCGCGCGTGAAAAATACCTTTTGTATCGCCTCCTCATAATGCGGATACATCTCTCTAATCACTTCGAGTAATATATCTAAGTCTTTTTGATGATGGTCGCGCGCGTAAATTTCGTATTGATTTAAATAGCGCGAAGTATGCCAGCCACCGCCTACAACAATTCTATCGGCTGAAATAATATCTGCATTTTTTAGTCTAGATTCTATATTTTGCTGCGTTAGGGCAAATTTTTTCATCATTTTATGCGGAGTAATGCGCATAAAATTTACATCACAAATTTTTTTAGGCTTAATCGTGCCACTCAAATCCAACGCGCGCCGATAGTGAAACAGCCCATACACATCAGCTTGCATATTTTTCCACGCCCAATACATCGCCGTAAGCTCGCAAAAGTAGGGATTTAAATGGCTAATATGCTCCCCGCTATCATCATATAAAAGCTTTGCGCCTGCCTTTTGGCAGAGTGAATGCAAACTTTGCTTAACCTCACTGCTTGCTTGCTTTGCGCCTAAAAGTATGGGCTGCAGGATTTGATTTGCGATGATGGGCTGGGGTTTGTGATAGCACACAAGGATTTTGATATTCATACTGCTCCTTTAGTTTTAAGATGATTTTGCTCGCCAGCAAGGGGGGGGGGGGGGGTGAAACACGCCTTTTATACACGCGGATAAAGGCAAAGTAATAGCGCTCATATTCTAAACTTCTCACCACGCCAAAAAACTTTTTATTTTTCTCATACAGCAGGTGCGAGGGCAGCTCCACGACCTTAATGCCGCTTTTTATCTTAAAATCTAACCATACATTAAAAAGCCGCTCACTTAGATACCCAAATACGCGCCTTTGACGCGCATCATAATGCGTATAATCAATGCGTCCCATAATGCCAAATAGCACAGAAAAGAGCCACTCACAATACTCAAAAAACAGCTCCTTGCGCCAAATGGCGATATTCCAATAACTCACGCCTATGCCTTTATCAAAAAACACGCGCATGATAGAATCTGACATAGCCGGATTTTGCTCCTGTATAAACTGCAGCGCGATATCTAAGTCTGCTTGAAAATGCTGCAGGCAGTAGGCTTCATAAAGATTATAATGCGCGCTTTGCTTAATGATTTTGCGCGTGGGGATATAAATATCTGCTTTATGGGCTTTTATAGATTCTATAATTTGCGCGCTTCTTAGGGCGTATTTGGCAAAGGGTGCGCTTTGTGGGATAAAAAAATGCCAGATTTTACTCAAAATATTTTGCGCGCTAAAATCTAGCACACGCCGATAATGAAATAATCCATAATAATCTGCATCGATATTTTTCCATGCCCAATACATCGCCGTAAGCTCGCAAAAGTAGGGATTGAGAGATGAAATTTCTCGGCGTGAAATGTCTTGAGGTGAAACTTCTTGGTGCGAAAGCGGCACAGTTATAGAATCTAGGCGCTTAGATTGCGTGGATTTCGTGCAAGATTGCATAATATTGGATTTTGTGTCGTTAGGAGATGCTGTGGTAGATTCTATAACTTCTGCGCTTGTAGATTTCGCACTAGATTCTGTATCGCGCGTGGGTTTTATGGCGCTAGATTCTATACTATGAGGCTGCCCCCCCCCCCCGCACATCATTATCAAAAATTAGCGGCGTGTGGCTAGCCTCCGCGCGGGATAGTAGAGCGGCTTTTGTATTTTTATCCATATCCTGCGCGCCCACGACAATGGGCTGCAGCACTTCATTTGTAAGCAGCGGCGCACTTTTATGATAGCAAACAAAAATTTTAATATTCAAAGATTAAGCCTTTTAAATGTGTAGAGATTTTTGCAACATCGACATAATGTGCGATGAAATTTTTACGCAAACAAAAGTTGGCATTATAGAATCTTTTGCTTAAAGTTTCATACTTCAATGGTTTCTACCAAATGCAAATTAAAGCCGCTAAGCGCGCTGTATGCGCTTTTACTCGATGAAGCACTTAATAAAATAAAATCCTCCACGCCAAGCCGCTTTAGAATCTGCGCGCCTATGCCAAAATCCTTTATCCCCTCGCCCTTAGGCGCGCTGCTTAGCTGGGTGTTAAGAAAAATCAAATATCCGCCCTTTGCCTTTAAATGCTCAATACTGCGCAATAGCGCGCTAAACTCCTCATTATTTTGCAATAACGCCAAATCGCTCTGCACATTATGGAATCTAATCGCGGGCTTATATGCGTGCTTAGAGCGCTTAGATTGTTTAAAATCTTTAACTTTTTTAGATTCTATAGTATGTTTAGAATCTGCGCAATCGGCGTGCTTTGGGCTAAAGCTAAACACAATATGTTCGCGCTGCAAATGGTCAAAAAAGCTTAATTTTTCGCACTCACAGCCCATAAATTCTACATTTTCGCGGCTTTTTTCACTCACTAGATTCTCAAAATTAAGCCTATATTGAATAATATCGCTCACATATAGAATCTTAATATTGTGCTTTTTTGAGAAATCAAGCAGGAATTTATCGCCCCGCCGCGCCATGCTGCCGTCTTTTTTCATAATCTCGCAAATCACAGCAATAGGCAGCACCCCAGCCAGACGACAAATATCCACCCCAGCCTCAGTATGCCCAGTGCGCACAAGCACTCCGCCCTCTTTTGCTATAAGCGGGAAAATATGCCCAGGGCGCACAAAGTCCTGTGGCGTGGCGTTTGGCTCACACATTAGCCGTATCGTCATATCACGCTCGTAAGCAGAAATGCCAGTTTTCGCCTCGCGCGCATCAATTGAAATGGTGAAAGCGGTCTCATGATTGCTGCTATTGTGCCGCACCATCGGGGGTAAATCAAGTTTGCGCGCCACATCATCAGTCACGCACACGCAGATTAGCCCGCAGGCTTCCTGTGCCATAAAATTGATTTTTTGCGGTGTGGAAAAAATGCCAGCAAACACCAAATCGCCCTCATTTTCCCTATCCTCATCGTCCATAATTATTATCATTTCGCCATTTTTAATCGCTGAAATGGCGTCTGTCACGCGTTTTTTATACATTTTTTGCCTTTAAATTTTGTAAAGTAAAAGCAAGCATTGTATAAAAAGAATATAAATTTTTCATAACTTTTATAAGGGTGGCACGATGAATGAAAAAGGGGGAAATTAAGGGAATGAGCGGAGGTAAGAGGAGAGAATCTGCCCTAGATTCTATGCACAGATTCTATGAGTGCAGATTCTCTAAAAAGGGCTTACCCAAGTTGAGCTTTAAGCATCCAAATGGCTTTTTGCAGCTCGCCTACTTTATCATCTGCATACGCCGCGCTTACTTTATCGCCTGCTTTATCTGCTTCGCTTGATAGCTCACTAAAGATTTTTAAGAAATATTCATAATCGCTTAAAATCGCTTGAGCCACTTGCTTTGAGTGAAAGCTTGTCTTTGGTTCTTCTTTGATTTTTGCAGCCTTTAGCATATCTGCTAGCGTAACATAGGGCATTCCACCAATTTGCAATAAACGCTCTGCCACATCATCAAACACATCTGCAAAATGCTCATAAATCTCCTGTGTCGCCTTGTGTGTAGGGTGAAAATCCAAACCCTTTACATTCCAGTGAAAATTATGTGTTTTGATGTAAAACACTGATGAATCCGCTTGAATCTGCTTTAAGATGTCAATAACCTTCTTGCTCATAACCTGTCCTTTAAGATAAATTTTCCCCCTAGAATGTGCAAAATCCTGCAACAATCTTTATAAAAGAGAATGTCGGCATTGTAAATGAGTGGAGTAATATTTAAGCAAATAAAAAATAAAAATTATCGTTTGTAATAAATTTGTGTTTGCTTAAATTAACTTTATCTTTACTTTTTCGTTTTAAATGAGCGTTTTTGAGTGCCTGCTTGCTTGCGTTAGTGCAGATTCTATGCGGTGATGCAACTTGACAAAGCCTTGCAAACTCATTATAATTACGCCTCATTTTATTGGGGTATCGCCAAGCGGTAAGGCACCTGGTTTTGGTCCAGGCATTCAGAGGTTCGAATCCTTTTACCCCAGCCACTTCTTTACAATCCTTTTTCATCATTAGCGCGGGATAGTAGCAGTCCGGTAGCTCGTTGGGCTCATAACCCAAAGGTCGGGGGTTCAAATCCCTCTCCCGCAACCAATTTTACAAAAAAGCTTTCTTGCAAATTACATTACAATGTGTTAGAATGCACGCTTTGCTTTTTATGGACCATAATATTAGGCTTACATTTCCTTAAATGGATTACTTTTTGCGCTCATAGCTCAGCTGGATAGAGCAACGGCCTTCTAAGCCGTAGGTCAGAGGTTCGAATCCTCTTGGGCGCGCCATAGCAATCATAAAACGCATAAATCACTTTTAAAGATTAAGGATTACGCACAATATGAGGATACTTCATCTTGTTACCCAAGATAATGGTGGCGCGGGCAGAGCGTGCGTGCGACTGCATAAAGCCCTGCTTGAAATAGGAGCAGATTCTATTATTCTCACGCAGCATAAAACGCTAGATTTGCCAAGCATACAACAATTTGCGCATACAAAATTACAAAAACTCCGCGTAAAGCTCCGCTCATTTCTCACCCAACTCCCCCTCATGCTCTATCCTAAGCGTGAAAAAGATATTTTCTCACCGCATTTTACCCTTTTTCCTCCGCGCAACAGGGCGCTTGTGCGACAAATCAACGCGCTAAAACCCGATGTAGTGCATTTGCACTGGATTGAAGGAGGATTTTTAAATGTAAAAGATTTAGCTTATATTCAAGCCCCGCTTTTGTGGAGCTTACACGACGCTAACCCCTATACAGGCGGCTGCCACTATGTGGCAGCCGCCTGTATAGGGGTTAGCGTCGCTTGTAAAAAATGCCCCTTACTTAAATCCCAATCCGCCTTTGACATTAGCTTTTTAACTTTCAAACATAAGGCAAAAGTCTATGCAAGGCTTAAACACCTTACCATTAATGGCTTATCGCGCTGGATTACGCAATGCGCTAAAGATTCTATGCTGCTAGGCTCAAAGCCTATTATCAATCTCCCAAATCCCATTGATACAAAGATTTTTTATCCTATCAATAAACACACCGCACGCGAGATTCTAAAGATTGAAAAAAAGACAAAATTTATTAGCTTTGGCGCGCTCAATGCTACTTCTACGCCAAGAAAAGGCTTTAGTGAGTTAAAATCTGCCCTGCAAATCCTCCCAGATTCTATAAAACAGCAATGCGAGCTACTTATTTTTGGCGCAAGTTGCGATGAGAGTGAAAATCCAAGCGATAATCTATGCGGGATAAAAACACGCTATTTGGGTGTTTTAAACGATGATATAAGCCTCGTGCTGCTCTATAGCGCAAGTGATGTGTTTGTAACGCCAAGCCACGCGGAGAGCTTTGGGCAAACTGCGCTTGAAGCGCTCGCCTGCGGCACGCCTGTGGTAAGCTTTGATACAAGCGGGCTTAAAGATATTGTGCTGCATAGGCAAAATGGCTATTTAGCAAAAATGCTCGATATAAAAGACTTAGCACGCGGGATAGAGTGGATTTTAAGCCTTAATAAAAGCGCGTATGAGACAATGGCGCAAAATGCGCGCCAAAGTGCGCAAAAGCGATTTAGCGCTTCTAGCATAGCTCACAAATATATGCATACTTATGCGCAATTAACTGGGGGGGGGGCAGTAGATAAATGGAGTGCTAAAGCGTTGCTTATAGCGATGTTGGCGCAGAAAAAAGAGCATTTTTATATAGGATTTGGGGCATTAGGCGGAGGCAGTGTCGCAAGAAAAGGCTTTAAGGAGCTAAAGGCTGCCTTGCAAAACTTATCAGATTCTATAAAAGAGCGCTGCACGCTGCTTGTGTGCGGTGGATATACAGAATCTATCGCCCACATAGAGACAAAAAATCTTGGCTTACTCCATGATGATACATCGCTCGCACTGGTGTATAATGCCTGTGATGTGTTTATTCAGCCCTCACTTGCAGAAAATCTAAGCAATGTGATTATGGAATCTTTAGCCTGCGGCACGCCTGTGGTTGCCTTTGATATAGGCGGTAATGCCGATATGATAAGCCATAAAGTAAATGGCTACCTCGCTCAAGCGCTCGATACAAAAGATTTAGCGCGCGGGATAGAGTGGATTTTAACCCACGCAGATTATAATATGCTCGCTAACAACGCGCGCCAAAGCGTTATGGATAAGTTCCAATCTTCACACATTGCTAAAAAATATTTACACACATACAGCACGCTTATAGAATCTAACGGGGGGGGGGTAGATACAAAACTTAAGCTAAATCCCGCATTCTCCACCACTCCCACACTTCCTATATTTATAATTTCTCCTATATCCGCACCCTGCGTGATAAACCACGCGCAAAAGGCGGCGTAAGTGTATTATTACTGCACGCTATTTAATCAAAACTACCTAACTCGCGGCATTGCGATGATAGAAAGCCTGCAAAAATATGCCAAAAATGCCACTATTTTCGTGCTAGCTTTTGATAAAACTACTTATGATGTGCTAGAAAGCTTGCAATTTCATCAAGTAAAAATAATTAGCTTGCAGGATTTTGAGGATACTGCCCTGCTTGCTATTAAGCCTACGCGCACGCTTGGGGAATACTGCTGGACTTGCACGCCCTCACTCATAGCCTATTGCATACATACTTTTAATCTCCCTCATTGCACTTATGTCGATGCTGATGTGTATTTTTTTGAAAATCCAAATGTGCTTATTGATGAAATGCAAACAGATTCTATACTGCTTACCAAACACAACTACACACCACAATACAATCAAGAAGCCACGAGCGGCATTTACTGCGTGCAGTTTATGACCTTTAAGGCTGATAGTTATGGGCTTAAAGCCCTCGTATGGTGGAGGGAGCAGTGCCTTAAGTGGTGCTATGCGTATTATGAAGATGGCAAGTTTGGTGACCAAAAATACCTTGATGATTGGGATACGCGCTTTGAAAAAGTGCATATAGTAAAGGAAATGCGCGCCGCGCTCGCACCTTGGAATATTCAGCAATTTTCTCATCTAAAGCCTATTTTTTATCATTTTCATAACCTTAGCTTCATTGGACAAACAAAAGTGGATTTAGGCAATTACACACTGCCAAAAGTAAGCATTGAGCGTATTTATAAGCCTTATTTGGCTCACCTTTTAAGCCTAAGGCGCACTTTTATGCCGCATAACTTTGATGGGCGCAAACATCTTAAATGGCATATTAAAACGCCCTTTACTCTGCTTAAAAGATACCTAAAAGGCATTTACAACATTTATCCGCTAAAAAGGCTGCTCTAATGGCACAGATTCTATATATTAAAACGCTGTGTGATGAGCGAGGGGATTTGAGCGTGATTGATGGCGAACTTGGCTTTGAGATTAAACGCGTATTTTATATCTATAATGTCAAAGCCCCGCGCGGCGGGCATGCGCACCATAAAACAAAACTAGCCCTTATCTGCCTAAATGGTAGCTGCGAAGTCAAAATCCACACGCTAGATTCTATCACCACCTATGTTTTAGATTCTCCGCGTATTTGCCTTATTTTAGAGCCTAGTGAATGGCATACAATGGAGCATTTCACGCCCCACGCCTTGCTCTTAGCCCTTGCGTCAGAGCCTTATAGCGCAAGTGATTACATTATGGAGAAACCACAATGAAAGACATTATTGAGTATGAAAATCTTGCCAAAAGTAATGCGATGTTTTATGATGAGTATTGCCACGCATTTCAAGCAGTGCTGCAAAGTGGGTGGTTTATACTAGGTAAAAGGCTGCAAGACTTTGAGGAAGCCTTTGCCAAAAGTGTAGGGAGCAAACACTGCATAGGGCTAGCCTCTGGGCTTGATGCGCTTTTTTTAGCCATAAAGGCGCTTAATTTGCCCAAAAATAGCGAAATCATCGTGCCTTCAAACACCTATATCGCCACTATTTTAGCTATTATTAATAATGGCTTAAAGCCCATTTTATGCGAGCCTAATACACATACCTACAATATAGAATCTGCACAGATTGAAAAACTTATCACACCGCACACAAAGGCGATTTTGCTTGTGCATCTCTATGGCAAGCCCTGCCATATGCCACAAATCATAGCCCTTGCCAAAAAGCATAATCTCTACATTATCGAGGATTGCGCACAGGCGCATGGAGCGATGTATGATAATCAAAAAGTAGGTAGCTTTGGCATTGGCTGCTTTAGCTTCTATCCTACTAAGAATCTAGGCGCGCTAGGCGATAGCGGGGCGATTACTACTAGCGATGATAATCTAGCGCAAACACTTAGAGCCTTACGCAATTATGGCTCACATCAAAAATATGTGAATGATTACATCGGCTATAACTCCCGCCTTGATGAAATTCAAGCCGCTATGCTCACTATTAAATTACAAAAGCTTGCCTTTATCACAGAGCATAAAAGAATGCTTGCCTCGCTCTACTTGCAGCATTTAGATGCTAAGGCTTTTATCCTGCCGCAGGTGGAGGAGGCATGCTTTGATGTGTATCATATCTTTAATATCCGCCACAAAAGGCGTGATGCGCTAAAAGCCTATCTGCTTGAGCAGGGCATTATGACAGACATTCACTACCCTATCCCACCGCATAAACAAAAAGCCATGCAGCCCTATCTTAGCGGAAATTACCCCATAAGCGAGGAAATCCACGCCACTACGCTAAGCCTGCCTATCGCGCTTTTTCACACGCAAAAAGATATTTTACGCGTGATAGATTCTATAAATGCATGGAGTGGCAAATGAAAGGCATTATTTTAGCAGGTGGCTCTGGCACAAGGCTCTATCCGCTCACAAAAAGCATTGTCAAGCAGCTTTTGCCTATTTATGATAAACCTATGATTTACTATCCGCTTTCAATCCTTATGCTAGCCTCCATTAGAGAGATTCTCATCATCTCCACGCCAAAGGATTTAGCGCGCTTTCAAGATATTTTTAAAGACGGCTCGCATTTGGGATTATCTATCAGTTATGCTATTCAAGAGCAGCCAAATGGGCTAGCGGAGAGCTTTATAATCGGCAGGGAGTTTGTAGGCAAAGATGATGTGTGCTTAGTTTTAGGCGATAATCTCATTTATGGCGAGGGGCTTGTGCAGATTCTCAATAAAAGCGTAAAAATTGTGCAAAAATCGCGCAATGCGGTAGTTTTTGGATACTATGTCTCAAATCCTAAAGATTATGGCGTGATTGAGTTTAATGATAAAATGCAAGCCATTTCTTTAGAGGAAAAGCCCGCATATCCAAAAAGCCATTATGCAGTCATTGGCTTATATTTTTACCCCAATGATGTGCTGCAAAAAGCCGCACTTATTCGCCCTTCAATGCGCGGGGAGCTTGAGATTACCTCCATTAATGAACTCTATTTGCAAGATGCTAAGCTAAGCGTTGAGATTCTAGGCAGGGGCTATGCGTGGCTAGATACAGGCACACATGAGCATTTGCTTGAGGCTGGAAAATTTATAGAGATTATAGAAAAGCGCGTGGGGTTAAAGATTGCCTGTATTGAGGAAATTGCCTACAAAATGGGCTTTATTAGCAAAGAGCAGTTGCGCGCATTAGGAGAATCTATGGCTAAAAATCAATATGGGCAGTATCTCTTAAAGGTGGCTGCGTTATGAAACATATCTTAATCACAGGTGGGGCGGGATTTATCGGTAGTAATTTTATTAATTATTTTGCAAAAAAATACCCAAACTATCATCTTTTTAATCTTGATGTGCTTAATTATGCGAGCAATTTAGCCTATGTGGAGAATCTACCAAATCATACTTTTATCCATGGCGATATTTGCAATCGTGCTTTGGTGGAGGAAATTTTTACCACGCACAACATAGATTCTATCATACACTTTGCCGCTCAAAGCCATGTGGATAACTCTATCCAAACGCCACAAGATTTTATCACCACCAATATACAAGGCACTTTTGTGCTGCTTGATGTAGCATACAGGGCGTGGGGAGCTAATAATGGCGTGTTTTTGCATATTAGCACTGATGAAGTCTTTGGCACTTTGGGCAAAAATGGCTCATTTAGTGAATCTAGCCCCTATGCGCCAAACTCCCCCTACTCCGCCTCAAAGGCTGCTAGCGATATGCTTGTGAGAAGCTATCATCACACTTATGGGCTAAATACCTTTATCACTAATTGTTCAAATAATTATGGACCAAATCAACATGATGAAAAGCTTATCCCCACTATCATTAGAAATGCCCTCAAAGGCGAGCCTATACCCATTTATGGCGATGGCTCAAATGTGCGCGATTGGCTCTTTGTGCTGGAGCATTGCTATGGGCTTGATAAAGTCTTTCACTCTACTTATTTTGGAGAAAGCTTTAATATAGGCGGGCATAATGAATGCTCAAACCTTAAGCTAGCACATAGAATCTGCGCTATGCTTGATAGATTAAAACCGCTCAAAAATGGCTCTTACAGCCAACAAATCACTTTTGTCAAAGACAGATTAGGGCATGATAAACGCTATGCCATTAATGCTAATAAAATTGCTGCTAAACTTGCTTGGAAGCCTACAATGCCTTTTAGCGAGGGCTTAGCAATCACCATAAATTGGTATCTTAAAAAATATGCTACAATCTTATAAAATCCTAAGGAGCAAATATGAATATGCTAAATTTTGGCTGTGGGGCTAGATTTCATAAGGATTGGGTAAATATCGACTTTAGCCCCATTGATAATCGCGTGCAGAAAGTCAATCTGCTTGGGCGACTGCCTTTTAGTGATAATAGCTTTAATGTGGCGTATAGCAGCCATTTTTTAGAGCATATCACGCCTAAAAAAGCCTATGAGGTGCTAGGCGAGATTAAGCGTGTTTTAAAGCCAAATGGCGTGCTGCGCATTGTTGTGCCTGATTTAGAAAATATGGCAAAGGCATATTTAAGCGCACTTCAAAGTGTAGATTCTATAGAATCTAACGGGGGGGGGGGCAATACACGATTATGAGGGTAAAAATGCAGAAAATATATTTTTGTATGATTGGATAATGCTTGAAATCTTTGACCAAATGGTAAGAATGCAAAGCGGAGGGGAAATGCAAAGATGCTTTGATTTAGTGCAAGAGACGCAAAATAAAGCCTTTAATGAGATTATTAAGCACCGCGTGGGCGAGGATTTACTCACGCCCCACCCTCACACACAGGCTAAAATCCCACTGCGCGCAAAACTTACGCTTGATAAAATTATAAATAAATGCTTAAATCTCTACCTAAAAGCCCTGCGCCTGTGCGTGCCAAAGAGTTTAAGAGATGAGATTTTTATCAGCACAAGCATTGGCGAGCGGCACAAATGGAGTTATGATAGATTTTCTCTCGCGCGCTTACTGCATAAAAGCGGCTTTACACATATCACACAGCAAGACTACGCACAATCGCAAATCCCGCACTTTAATACATATTTACTTGATATAAATGCCGATAATACCCCATACAAAGGCGTATCAAGCCTCTATGTGGAATGTATAAAGCCTTAAATACACATCTACTTTTAGCTTAAATATCTTATAATGCGCCTTCAAATTTTACCCTGAAGGAAAACTATGTCTGTAACATCTCTGCTTAAAGTCCCACTTAGGGCTGTGCGTGGCTTTTGGCTTGCATGCAAAAAGATTTATACACGCACGCTGCACCGCCCAAATTGGCACAATCTCCGCTCTTTGAAGCCCATATCAAGCGTATTTGGCTTTGATAGAGGCACGCCTATTGATAGAATCTATACTGATGATTTTTTAAGCAAAAATGCACATTTTATCCGCGGCAGAGTGTGTGAAATCGCTGAAAATACCTATACCAAAGCCTTTGGCACAAATGTAGAGCAAAGCGAGATTTTCCACTTTAACCACGATAACCCTCAAGCGAGCATTGTGGGTGATTTGACGCAGGTAGATTCTCTGCCGCATGGGATTTTAGACTGCTTTATCTGCACAGTTACGCTTAATTTTATTTATGATTACAAAGCCGCTATAAGAGGTATTTACGCTATGCTTAAAAGCCCTTCACAAGCCCAAACATCAGCGCAAGCAGATACACTGCCTAGCGTGGCACTTGTGAGCGTAGCAGCCCTTGTGCAGATTTCGCAATATGATTATGAGCGTTGGGGGGATTTCTGGCGATTTACGGATATGGGGATTAAGAGGGACTTTGAGGAGGTCTTTGGCAAGGGCAATGTAGAGGTGGTGAGCTATGGCAATGTGCTAGCTGCCACAGCCGAACTGCAGGGCATAGCCGCGCAGGAGCTTACCCACACAGAGCTTTTTACACACGATGCACGCTATCCTGTGCTTATTTGCCTTGTGGCTAAAAAATGCTAGAATACGCCGCATTATAGAATCTAGCAAAGGCAGCTTAGATGGCAACAGCGTGGAAATGATAGTCTTGCTAGATTCTATAAAATTACAAAAAAATGCAAGCAAAATCCAAAATTTAAGGAATATATGAAATCATTTATCCATAAAGCCATTCATAACCTCTCGCAATATGCGTGTGTGCAGGGATTATATAAGGGCAAGGGCGTTATTCTTATGCTGCATCGCATAGCACCCTTTGAGCATAGGCTCGCTCCTAATGAAAATATGAAAGTCTCGCCTGTATTTTTAGAATCTTTTATCCTGCAAGCAAAGGCGCAGGGCTACACTTTTATAAGCATTGATGAAGTGTATAGAGGGCTATGCGAGCAGCGATTAGTAGATAAGTTTATCTGCATAACTATTGATGATGGCTATAAGGATAATCTCACCTATGGCTATCCTATTTTTAGTAAGCATAATGTGCCTTTTTGCATATATGTCTGCACTTCATTCCCGCAAGGGACGCATAATATGTGGTGGTTTGGCTTGGAGGATTATTTACTAAAAGAAAATGCCATAAACATTAATGGCAACATGTGGGATATTTCAAGTATAGAATCTAAAGAAGCCGCTTTTATGGCGCTGCGCGAAATTATCATTCAAAAAGTATCAAGCTATGAGGATTGCGCAGAAACTATGCAAAGTCTTGGCATAGCCTATAATCCACGCGATTATGATAATCTCACGCTTACTTGGGAGGATATAGATTTTTTATCTACAGCTAACGGGGGGGGGGGTATAGATAGAATCTGCACTATTGGCTGCCACACGCATTCGCACCCTATTTTTAATAACCTTTCACACAAGCAAGTTACAGCAGATATACAAAAGGCAAATGCCCTTTTTAAGGCACATTTGGGCGAAATTCCTAAGCATTTTGCCTATCCTTTTGGCGGGAGAATTGAAGTAGATTCTTCATATTTTCCCCTTATGGCAACACTTGGCTTTAAAACGGCTACAACCACGCGACATGGGTGCATTTACCCCTCGCATAAAGCACATTTGCACGCCCTGCCGCGCGTATTTTTTAGCCAACATTTCAATATAGAATCTGCGTATAAAATCCGTAAAAAGCGTGTGGTTACAAGCTAGCCTTAATATCAGTTTTAAGCTATCTTGCTTTATGATAAAATGCTAGCGCGCAAATTTTAAGATAGAATCTGCCCCAAAAGCACAAAGGACGCATACAAACACACTTTATATACAAGGAGTAATCATGCAAATTGATTTAGAAAACAAAGGCTTAACCCCCAAAGAAAAGCAAGAGCTTACCCTCCTCTTAGATTCTGTAAATCCGCGAATCACTGATGATTTGGAGCAGATTTGGTATTTGATAGACAAAGCGTGGAATGACATGGGCTGTGATAATAAAGAGCTTGATTGGGAAAAGATTGGCTTATTTTATGCCCACCCTGTGTGGCTTTTAAATGGGCTTTTCATCGAGCAGCACGCGCTATCTATGCACATACGCGATAGTATCGCGCACTACATTGCTACGCACATTGTGGGGGATAGAAAGCTTAGAATCTGCGATTATGGCGGGGGATTTGGCACGCTATCACGCGAAATTGCAAGGCTCTGCCCGCAGGCGCATATTGATATTTATGAGCCATTTCCTAGCCAATATGGAAAGGCGTGTATAGCGGCATTTAGCAATATTACTTTTGTGGATAAGTTACAAAATGAGACTTATGATTGCCTTGTATGCACTGATGTGTTAGAGCATGTTGATGATGTGATAGGCTGCTTTAAAGGTATGCTAGATTCTGTAAAAGTGGGCTCTAGCGTGCTTATTGGCAATTGTTTTTATCCTGTGATTGCCTGCCACTTGCCAAAGCACTTTCACTTCCGCTATACTTTTAAGCTTATTGCCAAAACTATGGGACTTAAGTTTGAAGGCGTGGTGAGCGGGGCGAGCTATGTGGAAATTTATACCAAGGTAAAACCCACTCGTGTGAGCTTTATAACGAAATTAACGGGGGGGGGGGAGCAAGTGTTTATATGCCCTCATTTGCATTGTGAAACCTATTGTAAAGCCCATTTTGAAGCCGCTTAAACAATGGCTCAAAGTTTTAGTGAAAAAAATATAAAAAGGAGCAGAAATGACAGCATGTATTTTATGCAAAAGTGATAAAACTACCATCACTCAAGTGGTCGATAAAGCCGATATTTGCGCACTTTATGCGCGCGCGTTTCAAATGGATATTTCTCATCTCATTAAAAGCGATTTGCTCTATCATCATTGCCCAGATTGCGATTTGCGCTTTTTTGTGTGCGAAGATGGCAGCATTCCCACAGGAGATAATGACTTTTACAATACGCTAAATAGCCTTGATTGGTATTATTTTGCCCAAAAGCATGAATATCATTATGCTAAAAAATTTATCCATTCAGAATCTAGAGTGCTTGAAGTGGGCTGCGGCAAGGCAGCATTTGCACATTTTCTGCCACAAAAGGCGCGGGAGCAGTATGTGGGATTAGAATTTAGCACGCAAGCAAAGCAAATGGCGGCAAAAGATGGCATTTATATTGAAAATATCGCTGTTGAGGAATACGCCAAGACCCACGCGCAAAGCTTTGATGTAACCTGCAGTTTTCAAGTATTAGAACATGTGAGTAATCCGCATGATTTTTTGCAAGCCCAAATTGAGTGCTTAAAAAGCGGTATTTTAACGGGGGGGGGGCAGAATGAAACTTCTTTGCTTATCATTGCCGTGCCTTGTGAAAATAGCTTTATCCAATATTGCGTCAATGGTATCCTCAATATGCCTCCGCACCACATCTCACGCTTTAGCGACACCACGCTACACAAAATAGCTGATATTTTTAATCTTAAGTTATTAGAAATCCACCACGAGCAAGTCCAGCCCGAACATATTGAATTTTATAAATATACAATGTGGGCAAAGCTCTTTCTCCCCACGCCGCTTGTAGATAGGGGCATAGCGCGCAAAGTGATTAATAAACTAGGCAAAATTGGCAAGCATTTCATAAAAATCCCGCCAAATGCCTATGGGCATACGATGATTGGCATCTACGCGCTTAAGGCTTAAAAGCGCGCATTTTTGTGATAACACCCCAGTCCACAGACGCGAGCATTTATAGAATCCATGCATTTTTGCTTTTCTAACACTTTTTGATTTTCACTTTGCTAGATTCTGTAATTTTATAGAATCTAAAAGCCTTGCGAAAAAAGAAATTAGAAAACTACAGAATCTACACAAACCTCAAAGCATAATGATAGCCTTGCACGATGAGTAATCCTGTAATGCCTGCAAGTGCGCCAGCGAGCGCATCATCGCCCACCACGCCCAAACCTCCTTTGACCTCCCTATCAATCCTGCCGATAAAAGAGGGCTTATACACATCAAAGATTCTAAATAAAATAAACGCTAGCCCAATTTCGAGTGCGCCAAAGCCCACAATACTCATAGCTAGCCACATTCCCACTAACTCATCAATGACTATGCTTTTATCATCATGGGTTTGCGTGCGCTGCTCATAGAGATTAATCTGCTTAATGGCTACAAGCGCGATAAACACGCCTAGCAAAAAAAGTGTTTCTTGTGAAAAATACACAATGGGCGCGCCTATTATCGCTGCTAGCGCACTGCCTGCTGTGCCGGGCGCCTTAGGCGAATAGCCACTATAAAAAAGACTAAGGAATAAATCTTTAATTAATTGTGCTTTGCGCATATTATGCTTGTGGAATGGTCTTATTTTTACGAATAATGCCATATTTTTTGCGCTTCTCCCACAGACTTTTGCGGCTCATACCAAGCTTTTTAGCTAGCTCGATGTCTGGATAGCGACTCTCATATTTAGTGATAATAATTTTTTCATACTCTTTCACAGATAGAATCTCCCCGCTTAGCTCTACGCTATTGCTTTGACAAGAAATATCAATCACCTGTGGGAAAGCAATTTTTTCATTCAATACCACAGAAATAATCACCTGATGCTTTAGTGCGGCTTCAAGGAAGTCCTTCCTATCGCTTTTTTTAAGCTCCTCAAGATTAGTGATGTAATAAATTTCATTTTTCTTTGGGGGAATTCTAAAAATACTCTTCCAAGTCTCTTCTTTGAGGGAGTAGAATTGAAAGCGTATGCGCTTCTCGCGTGCATAGCGCATAGCGTAAATATCCGCGCTGCGCTGGGTATTAGTCTTAATCACAAAAGGTGGATTATACAAAAATGGCTCTGGTGTGCCTAACTCACGCTCAATAAAGCTAAAATAGCTCCTATAAAATTTAATTTCCTCATTAATTTCGCAGCAAGTTTTGTAATGCGTGATTTTGCGTATAAGCTCATCAACAATAAAGGGCTTCACAATATAATCTGTAACGCCATTGCGCAGGGGCTTAATCACTGTATCATCGCTAATGTAGGCAATCATTAAAATAATAATTGCTTGTGGATAGGCTTTGCTTAATTCGATATAGCCCTCATTAATCGTGCCAAATGAGGCAAGAATCACATCATAATTATCTTTTTGCACATCTTTGAGTGAATGCGCAATCACGCATTCCAAGCGAGAATCACTTAATTTATTAGCAATACTCTGCGCCAAATAAATTTCATTTTCAATAATTAAGACTTTCATATCTGCTCCTTCTTGCTGCAATCATTCATTTTAGCCTCCTTGCGCGCTATTTTGAGACAATGCACTTTTTTGATATAGCTCACTCTTTTGACGCCACTCACTATTTTGGCACATTTTGCGCCAATCAATAAAGCCCATACTCACGCACGCCTCCACGCACACGCCCTCTTTACGCCCAACGAAGCCTAGAGATTCTGTCGTGGTGGCTTTGATATTCACCTGCGATAGAGGAATGCGCAAAATATGGGCTATACACTCGCGCATAGCCCTTTTATAGGGCGTAATTTTAGGTGTTTGCGCCATAATAGTAATATCTGCATTATACAGCTCATAGCCCACACTTTGCGCAAAAGCGTAGATTCTATCAAGCAGTATTTTAGAATCTGCATTATGATAGGCTGCATCTGTGTCAGGAAACCACTCGCCTATATCGCCCCCGCCCATAGCGCCTAAAATCGCATCACTTAGCGCGTGCAGCACGACATCACCATCGCTATGGGCTTTAAACCCAAAGCTAGATTCTATCTTTACACCCCCAAGATACATATCTTTGCCCACTTCAAAAGAATGTATATCTATCCCATGCCCTACAAAGGTGCGTTTAGCAGGTGGGCTCAAAAGAGGCAAATGCCAATTTACATCTTGCGTGAATGTGAGTTTATTTAAAAGCTCACTGCCCTGCACAAAGCCTACATTTCCGCCAAATGCGTGTATAGCCGAACTCTCATCACTAAAATCATATGTATTTTGCAAAGCTTGCCTAAGAATCTGCGTCCTACTAAGCTGGGGCGTTTGGATAAGTTTAATGGCTTCTCGCTTAAGATATGCACCCTCATAAAAGGTCGTATCTGCGACATTCATATATGGCACGACACATGCCACATTTTCACTTAACGCCCCAAACATAGCGCGTATGACAGATTCTATACTATTCCACCTTGCTACATCGCTTACAAGCACAAGCGGCGTATCGACATACTCTAGGGCATTACGCAAAGATTTAGCGCGTGTATCACCGCCCTGCACGACTTTATAGGGGCTTATAGATTGCATATAGGATAAATCTGTTTTTGAAGCAGTAATAAGCACTTTTTTGAAAGCAAAATGTTTTAAAATATTATTTGTCGCCACAAGCCATAGCGGCTCTTCACCTATGCGTAGCCATTGTTTTTTATAAGAATGCCCAGCACAAAACCTTGTAGAATCCCCAGCTGCCATCATAATGAGCGAAACATCATCTAAGAGCAAATTTTTATCTTGCAAATTTCTATCCTGTGAGAGTGCGTATCAAATTTTGCGCCTATTCTATCACTAAAAAACAAAAAATAAACTAAAAATTGTTACTTAAATACTCAATATATTTAACCTTTTTTTAAATAAACGGGGTATATTGGACAAGTTTGGATAGCGTAAGCATTGAATCTGCACACAATAAAGGATATATAATGAGAACACATTGGCTTAAAGAGCGGGCAAATGACAAGATTCGCACACAATTGCATTATGCAAAAAAAGGCATTATCACGCAGGAAATGGCGTATGTGGCTAATATTGAGAGCCTAAGCCCAGAGCTTATACGCCAAGAAGTGGCGCGCGGGAGGCTTATTATCCCTGCAAATATTCATCACACCAACTTAGAACCTATGGGCATTGGCGTGGCTACGCGCACAAAAATTAATTCAAACATCGGTAGCTCCTCGCTTGCAAGCTCTATTGATGAAGAAGTAGAAAAAGTTCAAGTCTCTATCAAATATGGCGCGGACACGATTATGGATTTAAGCACGGGCGGAGATTTAGATGAAATACGCACCGCTGTGATTAGGGCTTCAAGCGTGCCTATTGGCACTGTGCCTATGTATCAGATTCTATATGATGTAAAAAATGATGTCTTAAAGCTTGATATTGACACTATGCTTGCTGTGTTGCGCAAGCAGGCTAAGCAAGGGGTGAGCTATTTTACTATCCATTGTGGCTTTTTGCTCGCCCATATGCCTTTTGTAGCCAAGCGCAAAATGGGTATTGTCTCGCGTGGGGGCAGCCTTATGGCAAGCTGGATGATGCACTATCATAAAGAAAATCCATTTTATGAATATTTTGATGAGATTCTAAAAATATGTCAAGAATATGATGTGTCTTTAAGTTTGGGAGATTCTTTGCGTCCGGGCTGTTTGGCAGATGCGAGCGATGAGGCGCAGTTTGCGGAATTAAAAGTTTTGGGCGAGTTAGCTCAAAGAGCCTTTGAAGCAGATGTGCAGGTGATGATAGAAGGACCCGGGCATGTGCCGCTTAATCAAATTGAACGCAATGTGCAGTTGCAAAAACAATACTGCAATGAAGCGCCCTTTTATGTGCTAGGACCGCTTGTTACGGATATTGCGGCGGGATATGACCATATCGCAAGTGCCATAGGTGCATGTGTGGCGGCGTGGAAAGGTGTGGCAATGCTCTGCTATGTAACGCCAAAGGAGCATTTGGGATTGCCAAATGCAAAAGATGTGCGAGAGGGTATTTTGGCTTATAAAATTGCGGCGCATGCGGCTGATATTGCACGTGGGCGCGTGGGTGCGCGCGATAGAGATGATGAGATGAGCGATGCGAGGTATGCATTTGACTGGAATAGGCAATTTGAGCTAGCGCTCGACCCTGATAGGGCGCGCGAATACCACGATGAAGCGCTGCCACAAGAAGTGTTTAAAGATGCGGAGTTCTGCTCTATGTGCGGACCAAAGTTTTGCAGCTATAAAATTTCACAAGATATTTTTAAAGCTCACGCGCCCCAAAATACAGAATCTAAGCCAGCTTTAGCCTAGTGCTTAGATAGATTCTATAATTTCCCACGCTGTTGCTTTTTTATAAAAAGCCGCGTGGTCTTGCCCAAATGAGCAAAGCTCATCTGTGCGCCTAAAGTATAAAGTTATAGCTTAAGCTTTAGCTAATCTATCAACTTGGTCTTTAAGGTTAGATTCTATAATTTCCACGCTGTTGCTTTTTGCGTGGTCTTACAATTTCGCGCCAAAGCCGCGCATTTGTGCCTAAAGTTATAAGGCTAGATTCTATAAATTAAGCAAAGTATAGAATCTAGCATGTGTTTAATCTAACAAAGGAGTGAAAATGAAAGCATTATTTGTGTGCCTTGTGCATTATACAAAGCCTTACGAAGAAGTGCAAACTAAACTTCAAGAGCATAGAGAATACCTCAAAAAAGGCTATGAAAAAGGGATTTTGCTCGCCTCTGGTCCTAGGATTCCAAAAGATGGGGGGATTATTATTGGCGCATTTGAGGATAAAGACGCCGCATTTGACTTTTCTTGCGGCGACCCTTTTGTGCAGCACAATCTCGCAAAATATGAGATTCTCACTTTTGAGCCTGTGTTACACGCAGAAATGTTGAATGATTTTTTAAGTGAGTAAGTGGGGTGGGTGATGGGGTTCGAACCCACGACCCTCAGAGCCACAACCTGATGCTCTAACCAGCTGAGCTACACCCACCGCAAAAATGGTCGGGGCGAAAGGATTCGAACCTTCGACCCCTTGGTCCCAAACCAAGTGCGCTAACCAGACTGCGCTACACCCCGACTAAGCAAAAGGCGTTATTATAATATAAGAGTGCGCTTTTGTCAAGAATGCTCACTCACAGGGCTTTGGTTGCGATTTTGATATGAGTATTTGAGCATCTTGCGGGGATAGACGCGTATTAAGATAGCTTTTCATATCGGGAAAAAATGCAAGCAAAATAGACAAAATATCCCCCGTATCTTGCGCGCGTATTAAGGCTTGCAAGGCATTTTCATCATTATGAAACATAAATTTATTTAAGTTTAAATCTGCTTCTTTTAAGCGAAAATATATATTCCCATTAGCCACGCGCTCTAGCGTGAGTGAGGGCAAAATATGCGAGAGGATAAAGCCATTTTCTTTACTCAAATAAAGATTTTCGCCGCAAATCTTTTGCCTTTCTCTCAAAAGGCTTAATGCCTCATCGCTCACTAATTCTTGCACAAAGCATCTTTTATTAGTCGCGCCCACCAGCAAGAAGTTATCAAAATCAATGAGATGTTTTTTAAGATTATCAGGCAGATTCTCAATATTTAGCACTTCATCAAGCCTAATTTTAAACATTTCAGGCGCTACACCCTTAAAGCCCTGCGCCTTATAGGCTTGATAAGCTAGAGATAAAAGAAAATCAACCTCAAGTGGGCTTAGGCATAATTCCCCCTCCATATTCACCTCTTGCGTGAGTAACATATCAATTTGCTGCATTTCTTGAGGGGAGAGATTAAGCAGCACTTTAATGTAGCCTGGCTCATCTTTGGGCTTGCTCTCTGCTAGATTAATGCGCGAAAATATCGCTCTATCAGTTTGCTCTAGGATAGTGAGCGCATCATTATATAAATCCATATCGTTAGGCGCAATCATATCGCTGTACTGGGATAATTCAGCCTTAATAAGACGCAATAACTCATCAAAATATTCTTGATTTTGAGCCGTATTTGATAAGATATACGCCCCAAGAAAAAGTGAGGCGATATAGTTTTGAAAAGTGGATTGCTCAAAGCGGTGCTGCGTGATTTGATAAAATTTAAAATCTTTTTGCAAAAAATCAAGTGCTAAGGGGAGATTGGCAATAAGATTATCATTAAGCAAAGCAAGGCTTAAATAATCAAGCCCATAGAGGTAATTTGCCACTATCTGGCTATCATAAATATTTTTTAGCGGATTATGGGATATTTGGATAATCTCTTGAGCTGTTGGGTTATTAAAATCTTTTGTTTTTGAAAGTTCATAAGCATTTTTTGCACGCTCAATATGCAAATACCTATCTACATTTTTTTCTAAAGATATATCAACTTGCTGCAAATACGCAAGGAGTTTATTGAAAATTCTATCCATAGGGGCTTGCTCTTTTAATGCCTCTTGATTAAGCAGCACAAAAGTTCTGTCATATAGCTCATAATGCTCCTTTGGCAAAAAGTCCTTATACCTTGCCAAATCTGCCTCCAGTGCCGTGCGCAAATCTCGGCTAGCCAAATGCTCTTGCGTATTTTGCTGCATAGAATCTAAGTGATAAAGGGCAAAAAGTATTAAAAGGCGCATTTGTATGTGAGATTCTATAACTGCATTAAGCTCGCCTGTGCCTTTAGCGCTCTCATATTGCTGATTAAGGAGGGCATCAATATAGCTTGTGTCGCCATTATTGTAGTTAAGAAATAAAAGGCTCAAATAAATTTTAAGCATATTATCAAGCTTTGCAAGCGTTGAGAGCTGCATATAAGGCTTAGCAGAGGCGCAGAGCATTTCCCATTCTTTAGCTAAAGCAAAGGCTTTTTCAAGTGTCGCACCTTGAATGGTGTGGGTTTTATTCTCCCTATAAGCTTGTGCAAACATTTGTGAAATCTCATAGGTTTTATACATAACTGGCGCAAATTCATCATCTTTTGGCATCTTGCGCACTTCTTTTGGCAATAATGTATTGATTTTTGCTTCTATATTAGATTCATAAGTCATATAGGCGACTATTTTGTCCATCAAACCTTCAAGGTTCTCATCGCCTGTAAGAGATAGGCTTATAGGTGGTGCTTCTACTGGCTGCTCTATGTCTTTAGTATCGCTACAGGATAGAAAGAGAGTGCTTAAAAGGACATAACACAGCAGTAAATAGCATTTATTCATATAAATCCTTTTTTAGATTCTATTTTCTGAGCTGCAAAGTAAAAGTATGCTCATCATACCCAACTTTTACTCTTAGCTCTAGTGTGCCTGCCTGGAGTTTTGAGGGAGCATAGAGTATAAAGCCACCGCGAGGCGCGCCATTTGGCTCAAGGGTATTTTTCTGCATAGCACTTGAGACAATAATTGCCCTTTTTGCCCTCTGCTCATCAAGCCTAATTTGCTGCTGCATTCGCTCACGCGCGGAAATAATAAACATTTGAGGATACATATAAAATCCTCCCATATAGCCACCATACACAAAAGGTATACCTAAAGTATAAGGCTCGATATTGGGCTGTGGCGGTATGTAGAGATGATAAGATTCTATAATATACCCATAATCAAAGCTCTCCGTCTTTAGCTCATCTTGATGAAGTGGGGGAATGAGCTTACCATTTTGATACAACTGCACGTAAGATGTGTCAAAAATCACTGCTTCTTTTGAAAGATTGCGCGCGGAGATAAAAAGTGCTAGAGGAATGATATTTGAGCTGCCCACACGACTTTGCCCCACTTCTAGGCGCACTTTGCTTTGAGGCTTGCTAGAATCTACTATCTGCACGCCCTCATGATAGAGGCTCACTTGCCCCACTTCAAGCTTATATGTAGCGCACCCGCTCCACCATATAGCCACAAAACACGCAAGTAATATGTGATAAGTCCTCATACTCTATCCTTTAATAATCGCTCTCCTTTGCCTTTGCCCCTCCAATGCAAAGCAATATCATGGAGAAAAGATTAGCCACCACCGCGCCTAAAACCAATGCAGTAGCGATTTCAATATCACCAAAAACCTGCAAAAAAACAAAAGCAGGGATAAGGTGAAAGTCCGCTACAAGCGAGCTTGCAAAAAGTTCAGCAGAGAGGTTGTTTTTCACCCCTATGCGCAAAGTGGTAGCAATAAAATTAATCGCTGTGGCAATAAAAAGTATAACGATATTGCTCTCATACAAAAAGCCAAGCGTAAAGGTAAGGCTCATCAAGCTAAAAAATACAAAAAAGACTTTACCCCAATCCATTTTTACTCCTTTTAGAGGCGACCTTGCTCATACATGGCGCGCAAACGCTTTTTCTCCTCTTGTTTTTTGAGCTTATTAGTTTCCTTTTGATAATACTCTTCAAGGTTAAAGCCAAAGATGAGTGCAACTCTTGGGGCGACAAACATTGAGCTAAAAGTAGCCACCACAACGCCCACAAGCATAGGGAGTGAGAATCCAACAATGATTTCACCTCCAAAAATATATAAGGTAAGCACCACAAAAAATACAGTCAAAGATGTGAGCAATGTCCTTGAAAGCGTGCAAGATACGGCTTCATTAATCACATATTTCATATCTTTTTGGCGCTTTATCATCATTTGCTCGCGGATTCTATCAAAAATAATAATCGTATCATTGATAGAATAGCCAATGATAGTAAGCAATGCCGCTAGCACATCAAGATTAAAATCCACACCCGCAAGTATCACAGCCCCAGATGCAATAATCACATCATGCACAAGGGCAAAAATCCCAGCGAGTGAGAATCTCCACTCATAGCGAAAAGAAATATAAATCATCATCGCCACAACCGCTAACACAAGCGAAATGATGCCATTTTTCTTTAGTTCATCTCCTACTTTTGGTCCTACAGAATCTAGCCTGCGCACCTCAAATGCACCGCTTGGCTCTAAAAGCATTGTAATATCAGCAGCTAGATTCTCATTTACGCCTGTCGTAGTGTAGGGGATTTTTAAAAGCACTTCCTCTTTAGAGCCAAACTCGCTTACTTGAGAGTTTTTAAAGCGCTCATCTTGCGCGAGTAACTCTCTAATTTGCGCAAGTGATGGACTTTGCGTATATTGCAGCTGCATAATAGTGCCGCCTGCAAAGTCAATACCCAAATTAAAGCCCTTAACAAACAAAAGCCCAAAAGAAGCAATGATTAAAAGAATGGATAAAGCAAGCCCATAGGAGCTATATTTCACAAAATCATAAATTTTAACTTTCTTAAAAATTTCCATATCTATCCCTTTTATCCTTTAATCGCTTGTTTATCGTGCTCAAGCTTAATGCCAAACCACAGCTGCACATTGCCACTTTTTGTAATCCATTTCATAATGGCTTGATAAATGCCATGTGTGCCAACAATTGCGGTTAAAATCGAAGCCGTGATACCAATGCTCATAGTGATTGCAAAGCCCTTAATTGCGCCTGTGCCAAAAGCATAAAGCAATACTGCGGCAATAAGCGTGGTGAGATTAGAATCAAAAATAGCCCTTGAGGCATTCGCATAGCCCATTTCAATGGACTTTGGTATGCTAAAGCCCGCACGCAGCGCCTCGCGGATTCTCTCATTAATAATAATATTTGCATCAACTGCCATACCCACCGTTAGCACGATACCTGCCATACCCGGAAGGGTGAGTGTCGCGCCAAAAAGTGCCATAACAGCGATGATAAGCACAATATTCACAAGTAGCGCAATCACTGCAATAACACCTGCAAGCGAATAATAAAGCATCATAAAAAGCACCACTAGCGCAAAGCCGCTCACAAGAGCAATAAGCGAGGACTTTATAGAATCTTCTCCTAAGCTTGGTCCTACGCTACGCTTTTCAAGCACTTCCATAGGTGCTGGCAATGCCCCACTTTTAAGCGCGATAGCTAAATCGCCTGCTTTATCCACCGTAAAGCCTCCACTAATTTGCCCACTTCCTCCACCAATGCGCTCGCGGATAACAGGTGCAGAATGCACCTTGCCATCAAGGACAATCGCCATACGCTTGCCGACATTCGCTCCTGAAAATTCCCCCAAAATCTTAGCCCCCTTAGAATCTAGACTAAAATTTACAATGGGTTGATTATTTTGGTCATAGCCAGTGCGCGCATCTGTAAGCATAGAGCCATCAAGGATAGGCACGGCTTTAAGCAAGATGACTTGCTCGCTTTGTGTGCTTTGCTTTTGTAACTTTTCTGTGAGCGTGGCAATTTGTGCTTGAATGTCTGCATATTTGGGATTTGTAGAATCTAGCGCATGAAGTTGCTCATTTAAAATCTTAATGCTGCTCTCTAGATTCTGTATTTGTGGAGATTTCATAAAAGGCAAAATCACATCATTATACTTTTGAGCCTCAAGCTCGCTCATTGTATTGACACGCGCATTTCGCTCCTCATCTACTGCCATCATTTGCAAATGTGCGGGCTTAGCGATTAAATCCCTCACTCTCTGCTCTTCCTCAACGCTTGTAATGCCCGGCAGCTGCACGAGGATATTATCCTTTCCTTGCTGTGTTACGCTAGGCTCTCTCAAACCAAATTCATCAAGCCGATTGCGTATAGTTGCAATCGCTTGCTTAAGCGCGCCATCGCGTATTTCCTCTGTGTATTCTGCTGTAAATCTAATGGAGTAGTTATTGTTATTTTGCGTGATTTGTAAGCCATTAATTTGGGATAGAATCTTATCAAGCATAGGCTTTTCATCACTATCAACTAGCTCGAGATTTATGCTATCATCAAAAATTTTGAGATTATCAATAAGGATATTTTCTTTCTTAGTATCAAAAACAATTTGAGAAGCCAGCGAAGAAAAGCGTGCCTTGATGGCCTCTTGTGTTTTAACGCCTAAGAGCAAATTTAAGCCCCCCTGCAGGTCAAGTCCCAAAGAAATCTTGCGCCAGCCAATATCAGTTTTAATAAAAGAAGGCAGGCTTAAGGCAATGCCAAAAATTGCTGCAAAAATGAGTGCCAAAAGCTTATAATTAAAGCCCCTAGCAGGGGAGGGAGTGCGTTGTACTGCCATTGTTATGCTTGTGTGTCATCATTTTCATCAAGTTTATAGGCGATAAATTCTTTGGAAAGTTTAGCAATGGTATCATCATTAAGCCGCACGCTAAAAAAGGTCTTTTCAGGTTTAACAATCTCGCAGATAAGCCCGCCTGTGGTAATAATCTTGTCTCCCTTTTGCAATGCGTTTATCATTTCTTGATGCTTTTTGCGCTTGACATTGGCAGGACGAATAAGGAGCAGATAAAAAATAGCGATAAAAAATACGATAGGCAGTAAAGATATGAGCGTTCCTTGCACGCCACCTTGTGCAGCAGTTTCTTGCATAGCAGTCCTTTATGGTAAAGTTAAAGCCAGGATTCTATCTTAGAATAGCTAAGATTTAGCTTTGCTCATTTTGTGGTTAATAATTAAATACACGCTTCCCACAATCCCTGCAATACTTGAAGCAAGCAAGATTGCCACTTTTGCTACATCTTTTGCCAAAGGATTATTAAAGGCAATATTTGCCACAAACATAGACATTGTAAAGCCGATGCCTGCGAGCATTCCAGCACCAACGATATGACTCCAGCTCACACCCTGCGGGCGCGCGGCGATTTTGCACTTTTCGCATAAAAATGTAAGCCCAAATATTCCTAGCGGTTTGCCCACTATAAGCCCAAGCATAACGCCTAGCATAATATAATCCATATGAAAATCCACTTGCGCAGAAATCTCAACCCCAGCATTAGCAAAAGCAAAAAGTGGCATAATAATAAAGCCACATATAGGGTGCAAAGCATGCTCTAGGCGCAAAAGTGGATTTTGCACTTTGATAAAATCTCGCCTTGCCTCATCAATAGCCTCCATTTGCTGTGAAGAGAGAAGCATATTTTTGCGCTCTTTATCATTATTTGCAAAAATATTTATCATTTGTTGGACAATGCTAATAAATTCTTTGCTTTCAATTTTTGGCTTTACGGGGATACAAAATGCCAGCGCTACTGCTGCGATTGTAGCGTGAATCCCACCATGATGCACACAAAACCATAGCAAAATACCAACGCCCATATACGCGCCCAAATATCGCACTCCTAAGCGATTAAGGATAATAAGCGCAACAATAAGCAATGCTGCCATACCTAAAAATGAAAAATGTAACCCCTCCTCTGATGGATAAAACACCGCAATCACAATAATCGCACCCAAATCATCTGCTACAGCAAGCGTTACAAGAAATACTTTTAGCGCTAAAGGCACGCATTTACCAAGCAGTAAAATCACGCCCAAAACAAAAGCAATATCTGTCGCCATAGGAATACCAAAGCCATGATATGAAGGTGTATTCATATTAAGTGCGTAATAAATAATGCCCGGCGCAATCATACCTCCTAGCGCACCAATAACAGGGAAAGCTGCCTTTTGAAAGCCGGATAAATCCCCAAATAGCACTTCGCGCTTAATCTCAAGCCCCACCATAAGAAAAAAGACTGACATCAATACATCATTAATCCAATCATGAATGCTAAAGCCATAAAAATGCCCCGCAATACTAAAGCCAAAGTCTTGCTCCCAAAAGCTTTTATACATATCGCCAAGCGGTGAATTTGCCACAATCATCGCGCTAAGTGCGCAGAAAAATAAAAAAATACCGCTAAAAGATTCTGCGCGGATAAAATTGCTTAGAGCTTCTGAAATTCTTTGCTTTGCCACTTTTGCTCCTTTAAAATTAAATCACACTTTGTGTGTTTTTGAGTTTTTCAATTTCATCTTCTTCATTTAGGGTCTCTATTTGCTCACTTTGCTTACTTGTGCTTAGATATACAGCCAAGATTCCAAGTAAAGCGGCAATTGATGACGCCACAAGAATAGAAATTTTTGACATATCAATGCTCATTGTATCATCTTTGTAAGCAAGATTTGCCACAAACATAGACATCGTAAAGCCAATGCCTGAAATCATACCTACTGATAAAATATGCCCATAGCTTAAATCCTTTGGGCGCGTGGCAAGATTAAGCTTCTCGCCAACAAAGCAAAAGAGTAGCACGCCTATGGGCTTGCCCAACACTAAGCCCAAAGTCGTGCCTAGCATAACGCTATTTAGACTTATATCAACGCCGCTACTAAGCGAAACACCAGCATTTGCAAATGCAAAAAGTGGGACAAAAAAGTATGCACACAAAGGCTGTAGCGCTATCTCCAGTCGGATAAGCGGATTTTGCGCATAGCGTGAATATGTGCCTATGGTATCAAGCATATGCACCAGTTGGGAAGTTTTAGCCATATCAATCTTTTTTTCTACATCTTGATTGCCAAGCATAAAGTTTTTGATATTTTTAAAACTCCCTTTCCAAAATCCCACTTTCTCAATCTCGCGCGTGGCGATAACATCGTTCCAATCATTCGTAGCCACTTTCATTTTATCAAATTCTTTAAGCATATTGATAAAATATCTTTTATTTACGCGCGTGCGCCCCGGAATTGCCATAGCCAAAATCACAGCAGCGATAGTTACATGTATCCCACTATGATGCACACAAATCCAAAGCAAAATCCCCACTAAAAAATATAATGAGAGATGTTTGGTATCACGATAGTTAAGATAAATAAGCAGCGCAATAAGCACCAAAGAAGCATAAATCCACTGCATATTAATATTCTCACTATAAAAAATAGCAATCACAGAAATCGCGCCCAAATCATCTGCTACAGCAAGCGTTACAAGAAAGATTTTTAGAATCTTAGGCACTCTATCGCCAAGGAGCATAATAAGCCCTAGCGCAAAAGCTGTATCTGTGCTCATCGCCACGCCAAAGCCATGCTCATAGGCTGTACCAACATTAAAGTAGAGATAAATCATAACAGGGCATACTATACCGCCAAAAGCTGCAAGAAAGGAGAATCCAACCTTCTTAAAGCCCGCAAGCTCGCCATATAGCATTTCTCGCTTCATTTCCAAACCCACAAGCAAAAAGAAAAACGACATCAAAACATCATTAATAAACTCAAGCAAACTCATCTTAAGCGTGGAATCATCAAAAAACGCTCCAAATTCACTATGAAAAAAGCCAAAATACAAATCCGCATACGAGGAGTTTGCCGTGAGCATGGCTGAAGCGACACATAGCGCAAGCAAGATACCGCCAAATGATTCGTGCGTGATAAAGCGATTGAGGTTTTCTTGCAATTTGTCTTTTACATAAGAATGTCCGCTTGTCGCAGTCTCTGCCATAATATTTAGCTCCTTAAGAAAATGTGAATATTTAGGATTCTATAAATGCCTGTAAAGCTTTGAATATATTAAGCAAACTTTTAGCCCACCTGTCGTATTTGGGCGCTTTTGATTGGGTCTTAAACGCTAGATTCTATAATTCAGATTATGATGAAATGATTGTGAAATTTTCTAAGATTTTTGCAGGACTTTAGGGCTGCAACACAAAGCGCATTATACTTATTTGTCATAGGCTAGTCAAGCACTTTTCACGCGTTTTTAACTTAATATTCAATAAAATTTTTAAATTTATAGAATCTAGATTCTATAAATCGCGCTGCAATACCTTAGATTCTATATTTTGCTTAATTATAGAATCTAACCCATTAAAAATAATGTCAAATAATAGCCCATGAGGGCAAAAACATATGAAACTACGCTAGTAAAAATAAACAAATACACGATAAATCTTTTCCCTCCAGCCTCTTTACCAAAGACAATACTTGCGGCAAAGCAGGGATTGTAAAACATAATAAACAAAATAAATGCCACCGCACTTGGCAGGCTTATATGCTCTTGCAGCACATCGCGCAGTGGCGCATCATTATTCTCATCGACCTCATCGCCCAGCGCGTAAAGCACGCCCATGCTTGAAATAATAGTCTCCTTTGCCAAAAGCCCATTGAGCAAGGATACGGACATTTTCCAATCAAAATGAAATGGAGCAAAAATAGGTTGTATAAATTCCCCCACACGCCCCAAATAGCTTTGCTCAACAAAAGCTGCTTGGTATTTATGCTCATTATCAGCCATTTGCGCATTCACCTCATCTAGCTCATCTTGCAATGCTTTTAAATCTTGCTGCTTTAATTGCTCCTCTAAATCCTGCTGTTTAGCTAAAAGCGGCTTGTTTGCCTCCTGCATTTGCTCTTCTAATGCCTCATTTTTAGGAAACTGCGTGCCTGCCCAAATAATCACCGAAGCGAGCAGAATAAATGTCCCTGCCTTTTTAATATATCCCACAGCTTTTTGCCACACGCTAAACACCACAAGGCGCAGGCTTGGGCAGCGATATTTTGGCATCTCCATAACAAATGGTTCATCATCACCCCTAAATGCGGTAAGTTTTAGAATCTTAGCCATACACAAGCCCACAAATGCGCCAAAGATATAGATTCCATACAGCACATTCCCAGCAATTTGCGGAGAAAAAAAAGCTGCGGTAAAAAGCGTATAAACAGGTAAGCGCGCGCCACAGCTCATGAAATTAATAATAAAGAGTGTGAGCATTCTATCATTGCGATTTTTCAGCATGCGTGTGCTCATATATGCAGGCACAGAGCAGCCAAAGCCCGTTACAAGCGGAATAAAACTCTTACCATGCAAGCCAAATTTATGAAAAAAGCCATCGAGCAAAAACGCCACGCGCGCCATATATCCAGTCCCCTCAAGCAGCACAATGCCGCAAAATAGGATTAAAATATGAGGCAAAAAGCTTAGTACCGCGCCCACACCAGCTATAATCCCCCCTGAAAGCAAAGAGGCTAAAAATTCATTAGGCAAATACTCCTCTACCCACGAGCCAAGCGCTGCCATACTATCTTCTATCCACACCTTAGGGAATTCGCCTAGATAAAAGGTAAGTTGAAAAAGCAGCCACATGGAGAGTAAAAAGATAGGAATGCCCAAATATTTATTTAGGAAAATATTATCCAGCCTTTGCGTGATAGAGGGCTTTTTGGGCGGGGCTTTGCGCGTAGATTCTATACTTGCACCCTTTGCAAAGCTTAAAATATCATTATTAAAAATATCGCGCACATTTTTTTCGCCACTTTGGGCATAAAGCCGCTCAATGCACTTCTGCACAAAGCCACTTAGCTCCACCCAGCAGCCTTTATTATGCAATGCACCGCTCACATAGCTATCTTGTTTTAAAAGTTTAATGGCTACATCGCGCAGATTCTGTAATCCTGCGTGTTTTTGAGCAAGAAGCCACTCTATGTCCTCATAATGCTTTTGGGTAAGAAATGTCTGCAGATTGTGAATTTCTTGCTCCAAAAAATCAGCATACACGCGCTTGCTAGGCTTTGGCGCATTTAGGGCAACTTCAATAAGCTTATCAAGCAAAATATTAAGATTTTGCTTGCGGAACGCCGATACACTCACGCAATCCACGCCCAGCACATTGCCCAAAAACGCACTATCAATCTTAATGCCCTCATTCTCCGCCTCATCGCTCATATTAAGCGCTAAACACATACGCGTATTAAGCTCCAAAAGCTGCGTGGTAAGGAATAAACACCGCTCTAAGTTGGTAGAATCTAGCACATTTAAAATCACATCATAGGCTTCATTTTCTAAAAATTGCTTTGTTACGCGCTCTTCAAGAGAATAATCATTAAGCGAATAAGTCCCGGGCAGGTCGATGATGCGCAAGATATAGCCCTTATGCTCTATCCTCGCTTCAGCTTTTTCAATGGTTACACCGCTAAAATTCCCCACTTTTAAGTGTGCGCCACAAATTTCATTAATGAGCGAACTTTTGCCTACATTGGGCTGCCCCACGCATACTATGGTAATTGATTTCATTATGCACCCTCATTTCTTTATCTGGCATTGTAGCTTATTTTAAAAAATTAATAGTGCATAAAATTAGTATCTACTCTTAATTATAGAATCTAGATTCTATAATTGCGGCGTAATGGCGCAAAATACGCTAAAAATTGTAAGCCAAATGTAAAATATAAAATGAATTTGAAGCAGATTCTATAAAAGAGAAGATTTGAAGTAACCCTCCTTGAAAGCAAGGAGGGAAAGGAGTAAAGGCTTAAATTAGTTAAGCAATCTTAAGATATTTTGCTGAATAGCATTAGCTTGAGAAAGCGCGTAGCTACCAGATTGAGCAAGGATATTAAGCTTGCTAAATTCAGAGCTTTCAGCAGCAAAATCCACTTCGCGAATACCAGATTCAGCAGCCTTAACATTCACTTGAGTGATAGTGATGTTATTTACAGTGCTTACCATTTGCCCTTGCACAGAACCTAAGTCAGCTCTAATTTTATCAAGCATTTTTTGAGCAGATTCTGCAATGTCCATAGTTACCATAGCACCGCGTAGGCTTGTTACACCAGCACCTAAGTCCGCGCCACCGCTAGCGATTACAGCATTGTAGTTTGCACCAGAAGCAGACTTCACATCAGCGTTAAACACACCTGTTACATCACGGAGGTTTGCTGTAGTTTGAGCCACTTTTGTGTTATCTAGATAGCCTGTTGAGCTAATATTTGTCCCAGAAATCACAATATCGCGCGCATCTGTTCTTACTAGTGATAAGCGTCCATAGTTAGTTGAACCATTTGTGATATTTTGTCCGCCATTAAGCGTTGTAATCGCTTGTGGTCCTTGCCCAGCCACTGCGCCGCCAGCCTTTAAGTCAATACCACGTCCATCTGTGCTGCGTAGCATCAAGCGCCCAAGATTGTCTGTATAAGCCTCAACGCCTGTGTGCATTGTCGCAGCGTTAAATGCTTGCACCAAACGACCATCGCTATCGTTTTTCTTAATGCCAATCACATCTCCAATAGAGATACCATTAATCATAACGCCAGCCAAACTTCCTGAAGCAATAAAGCCATCTGAAGTAGTAATGGCATTAGCTTGAGCGCGAATACCTGTTTTATCAGAGTTTTTGTTAATTACTTCTGCCAAAACGCCTAGCCCTGTGCCAGCAGATGATGAAACTTTCACAGATTCTAAAGTTACATCATTTACACCATCTACATTTTTAAAAGTTACAGTTACTTCGCCAGAAGCTGTAACCAAAGCTCCAGTTTCAATACGCACTTGTCCGATTTTATCGCTTGTAGTCGCACCGATAGAAGCTTTAATAGATTGGTTAGAATACGCACCCACTTGGAATTCTTTGTTTGAGAGCGCACCAGAAAGTAGTGCCATACCGTTATAGGTAGTCGTATTACCGATATTGTCCAAACCTTCAATCAAACGCTTAATGTCCATTTGAATCATTGAGCGAGATTGTGTAGATTGCCCATCTTGAGCCGCTTGAACCGCTTTAGTTTTGATTGTATCAAGGATTTTGATTTGCTCATCCATTGCCTTATCCGCAATTTGGATAATCCCCATACCATCGTTTGTATTTCTAATCGCTTGTCCTAGAGAGCTTGCTTGAGAGCGCAAACTATCGGCGATTGCCATACCTGAAGCATCGTCTGCAGCCTTGTTAATGCGAAGACCTGAACTCAATTTCTCCATTGAATTTTTGAGGTTGTATTGAGTAAAGGTAGATTGAGCATGCGCATTGAGCGCGTTGATGTTAGTATTTACCTGAAAAGCCATGGTAACTCCTTTTTTGTATTTTCCTTAGGCGTCCTTGCCTTTGGTTGAAATACATATCGACTATGAAAAATTTTTTTTAATGTATTTTTTAGATTTTGTATTATTTTTAGAGCTTATCTATCCGCAAATATAGGCTAGGAGGTTACTTTTATGGATTTTTGGGGATTAAAGTGATAGAATCTACGCCATTTATTAGGTACTAAAGCGCATAATTTAAAGTTTAAAACAAATTTGCATTTATGCCTTAAGGAGGATTCTATGGAAGATATATTTGACCCTAAATCTTTAACAATGAGCGTGCTTGCCTCGCCAAATATGGCAAATTTTAGCGGCGTTATGCACGGCGGAGAGCTTATGAAGCTGCTTGACCAAGTAGCGTATGCATGCGCTACACGATATTGTGGCTGCGGTGTGGTAACTATTGGCGTTGATGGAATGGTGTTTAAAAACCCCATTCCTATAGGCTCTTTAGTGATTTTTCTAGCCTCTGTGAATTATGTAGGCACTACCAGTTGCGAAGTGGGCATAAAAGTGATAAGCGAGGATATTCAAAATCGCTTTGTATCTCACTGCAATAGCTGCTATTTCACTATGGTGGCTATTGATAAGCATGGTAAAAAGGTGAAAATCCCCCCGCTCACTCCCACTACAGAGATTGAAAAAAGGCGATTTGAGGCTGCCAAAAAACGCAAAGAATTTAGAGTTGGCATTAAGCCTTAGTTTATAGAATCTAGATTCTATAAATCACCCTATAGTTTCACCATCTGCAGGGTCATTGTCTGTTTTTGGCATATTTTCTAACTCGTTATTGTGAAGGCCAGCGCCCTTAAGCAGCCCATTAATCTCATCGCTCTTGTTGGCAATGCCCTGCCGCCCATTATATTTAGTCATCACATCATCATAAGTTTTTTGCAATGTGTTAAGATTGCCCCCTAACTTCTCTAGCACATTTTCAAAGCGCGTAATGCGCACAAACAGCTTTTGAATTTCTGTGAAGATTCTATCTACATTCTTGTTGCGATACTCAAACTGCCATAGATTATGAATAATGCGCAACACCGCCATAATAGTGGTTGGCGAAACAAGCACCACGCCTTTTTTATACGCCTTATCATACAAATTCATATCATACTGCATAGCCTCCAAAAACGCGCCCTCAATGGGGATAAACATCAGCACAAAATCTAACTTCTGCCCTTTTAGGTATTGTTGATAATTCTTTGCACTTAGCCCATTAAAATGCGCCTGCATGGAGGCGGCTAGCTCTTTTTGGGCATTTTGTCTCTCTATCTCATTTTGAGCATTGCAAATTTTTTCATACGCAATGAGCGAAGTTTTAGAATCTACCACCACGCACCGCTCCTCTCCACCGCTTTTGGGCAGCCTAATAATCGCATCGGGGCGCAAAATATTAGCCCAATCATCGCGCACACTGCTTTGCAGCTCATACTCTCGCCCTTCTTGCAAGCCACTATTTTCAAACACCCTCTGCAGAATAATCTCCCCCCAATTCCCCTGTATCTTATTTTCGCCCTTAAGCGCATTTGTGAGATTATGTGCATCACTTGAGAGCTGGACATTGAGCTTATTTAACTGCTCAATCTGCGCACTAAGCGTAGAATGCTGCTTTAAGGCATAGAGATGATTATCTTGGAGCTGCTTTGTAAAGCGCGTGATTTCATCTTGCAAGGGCTTTAAAGAGAGGAGTTGGGTTTGGTTAAAGCTTTGTGTATTTTGGCGCAAAATATCCGCGCTCAAGGCTTTAAAGGCATTTTTTAGCTCCTCTTTGTATTTGTCTTGCTCCGCCTGCGTGTGAGTAAATCTAGTCTGCAAGTTTGCAAGCATATTTTGCGCATTTTGCCTCTCCTCTTGCAAGCGCGCTTCATAAGATTGGCTCAAATCATTTATGCGCTGCGTGTGAGCAGATTCTAAAGCATGGAGCATAGTTTTGGCTTGCGTGAGTTCAATGCTTAGCTGCTGGATATGCTCTTGCAGTTTTGCTTGCACTTTTTTTGCACAATATGCCTGCCACACATACGCGCCTAACGCCCCGCACAACACCCCACAAATAGCGCATAAAACACTAATCATCACTCACCTTTATATCTTCACGCACAAAATCCCCGCTCTTGCCTCCGCTCTTGCGCTCTAAGCGAATAGAGCTTATCTCCATAGTTTTATCAATGGCTTTAAGCATATCATAGATGGTAAGTAGCCCTACACTCACACCACTTAGCGCCTCCATCTCCACGCCTGTTTTGCCCTCACACTTCACAAGCACACCAAGCTTAATGCTATGATGTTTAGAATCTAGGCTTATATCCACATCAATTTTATTAATGATAAGCGGGTGGCACATGGGAATAAGCTCGCTTGTCTTTTTACTGCCCATAATAGCAGCAACAATGGCAGTTTGGGTGATTGAGCCCTTTTTGCCGCTATGATTTAGAGCTGCCTCAAAAGCCTGTGCGCTCATAGTGATAATACCGCTTGCGTATGCCTCCCGCTGCGTGATGTGCTTATGGCTTACATCAACCATTGTGGGATTATGTTGGCTATTAAGATGCGTGAGCTGCATATAATCTCCTTATGTTTCATAGAATCTAGAGCAAAATCCTAGCCCTTAGGGCGAAAGGCTTTGATATGCTCCTCATTGGCATAAATATAACTCCCCTCGATTAAATCAATGCAATAAGGCACAGCGGGGAATACCGCCTCAAGGCATTCTCTAATACTCTTTGGTTTGCCCGGGAGATTGATGATAAGCGATTTACCCCTAATGCCCGCACTTTGGCGGGACAAAATGGCTGTTGGCACATATTGCAAGCTTACACTGCGCATAAGCTCGCCAAAGCCGGGTAACATTTTTTGGCATACATTTTGTGTAGCTTCTGGCGTTACATCGCGCTTTGCCGGTCCTGTGCCGCCTGTGGTTACAATCAAATCACAACCCTGCACATCGCTAAGCTCCTTCAAATAAGATTCTATAAGCTTTTGCTCATCGCTTATAATATGATAAAAATACTCGCAAGGATTGAGGATAAACTCCCCCAAAACCTCCTGTATAGCCTTGCCTGAAATATCCTCATACACGCCTTGAGAGGCTCTATCGCTAGATACTAAAATACCAATTTTTATAAGCTGCATACATACTCCTTTTATAAATTCACATCAATATAGCGCGCAATGTGAGCAATATGATTTATATCTAAAATTTTTATATGCGAGGGAATGATATGCGCATTTTTTACACTCTCATCAATAGCAAACGCGCTTGCATAGGGAATATATATAGAATCTACCTCCCCGCGCGCCACTACAATGCGCCTAAGATGCGCAATATCTCCGCTTAAATCCCTAAGTCCTTCAATAAAAATATAATCATAATCCTTAAAATCCGCAAGCAGCGCATTAAGCGCGTTTTTTTGCGTGAGTGTGGCATTGCTAGATTCTATCTTTGCTTGCATAGTTATGCGCGTGGGAGAAATGACTGCCACGGCGTTTGCGCGCTGAAAAAATTTATAGCTATCCTTGCCTTGCGTATCAAAGACTGCTTTATCCTTTGGGTCGTGCTTAATCACAGCAATTCGCGCCGTGTGCTTTTGCGCGCTGATATATTCACAGAGTTTGCAAATAAGCGTTGTTTTGCCGCTATTACTTCTCCCGCTAAATGCCATAACAATCGGGCTATGTGCCTTATTTTGCGCCATTGCCTAAAATCCCACTGCCGCTTAAAGCCTTGCTTCGCTCTTTGGCGTAGATTCTATGATTATTTATTACATCATATTTCCAAATAGGTGCATTTGCCTTAAAATCCTCTATAAACTCCTCATACAGCCCTAGCGCACCCCTGCGATTAGGCGAGAGTATCCCACACATATATGAGCTTTGCCCACATAGCACATCGCCTATGCTATGCGCCATATAAAGCTCTACATTATCCTTATTTGCACGCTCCTGCCAAGTGTCAAACCATTTTTGCAAAAGCGGCTCATATATATCAAAACTAAGCGCGCTTATATTATGCTCTGCGCGCACAATGCCCGTAAAAATACACAGCGCCCCTGCATTGCGCTCCCGCGCGTAGTCCTCCCATTTGGCGTAGATTCTATGTGTGGGCAGCGCTCCTTTAAAAAGCTCAAGCATTAGCCACCACACACCGGCGGAAGTAAAAGCACTTTATCTCCATTGTGCAGGGGATAGGAAAGTTCTTTAATAATTTCATCATTGACTGCTACGGCACTAATATCAAGCCAAGATTGCAAGCTTTCATCTTTGCTAAGAATATCCTTTAACTCCTGCAATGTGCTAGCCTCCACCTCGCGCGCGGGAAAATGGCTCATGGGTCCTAGAAATTCAACGCTAATCATTAGCACTCCTTTAAATTAATTAATAAAATTAATAAAGCAAAGCTTAAAAGTGATTTAAAAGCATAATCTGCACTACACTGCCAGCACTTAAATCCGCGCCATTCTCTGCTAAAAGCGCCAAAGCGGTGTTGTGAGTGAGATTATTAATCATAGAGCTTTGCAAGGACTTTTTAGCGCTAAATTTCACGCCAAGTTCGCCATTATGCTGCACTAGCTCACATGCACGAAATTCCATACGAGAATCTGCGCGCTTAACATTCTCTAACAAAGTAGCATTAAAGAGCATAGGCGTGTAGATTCTATGCTGCAAGCGCGCGAGCAAAATAGAGCCAAAGAGCAGAAAGGTAACCGCACTAGAATTAGGAAAACCGGGCAGACCAAGCACAAGTGTTTTGCCAGCTGTGCCAAATGCCACAGGCTTACCGGGCTTTAATCGCACGCCTTTAAAGTGAATATGCGTAAGCTCTTGCATAATCTCTTGCGTGTAATCATAATCGCCCTTACTCATACCACCTGTGGTAAGCAGCATATCGCACTCCTTTAGCGCGCGCTCATAGGTGGCTCTAATGAGCGCTTTATCATCTTTTAAAATAGGATAAATGATAGGCTCTTGCCCCATTTGGGTAAGCAAAGATTCTAAAAGATGCGTATTTACACTTCTTACCGCACTTTGCGACGGGCTTTGCTCGCCTACTTCAACAATTTCATCACCTATGCACATCACGCCCACGCGCGCCCTTTGATACACTTGAATAAAATTATGATTAAGTTCAGCCAGCAAGCCCACTTCAAATGCGCCAATTTTATCGCCCTTTCTAAGCAGCACATCGCCTTGCTTGTAGTTATCACCCACTTGGCGAATCCATTGAGATTTTTTCACACTATCACGCGTAGTATCTAAAAAGATTCTATCATTTTTAAGCATGATATGCTCTACAATCACTAGTGTATCGGCATTATGAGGCATAAGCGAGCCAGTAAATGTCTTAATCGCATATCCAGCGTCCAATGTGGGGCGTGTAGGATTGCCCGCTTTGTTGGGAGGCAGCACCGCCAAACCGCTAGATGCTAATAAATCAATATCATCATATCTTATCGCATAGCCGTCCATTGCCGCTGTGGGATAGGCAGGGATATTTTGCGCAGCAACAATGTCCTCTGCGCAGATTCTATTAAGCGCGTTTTTGAAATGCACCTGCTGTGTGCCAAGCGGTGCTATCTCAATGGTATGCAAAATCTCCAAAGCCTCTTTATAGCTTATAAGCGTGGGGTAATCTGCCATGATATGTCCTTGTGAGTGGAATTTATAGAATCTAACCTTAAAGATATAAAATACTAAGACTATGCGGCTTTATAAAAGGCGCAGCTATAGAATCTAGCTAAAGCAAATGTCCTAATTTCTGCTTTTTAATATGCAAATAATCCTTATTGTGCGGATTACTAGGCACAATAATACTTTGGCGCACGACATTAGCATAAGGCTCTATAGCAGTAATTTTGCGCGGATTATTAGTGAGCAGATGAATATGTGTGATGTTAAAGTGCTTAAAAATCTCGCCCACAATCTCATAGCTCCTCATATCATCTTTAAAGCCTAGCGCCTCATTTGCCTCTACTGTATCATAGCCTTTATCTTGCAGGGCATAGGCATTAATTTTATTAAATAGCCCTATGCCGCGCCCCTCTTGACGCAAGTAGATAAGCATTCCGCCTTGCGGGCTAGATTCTATACGCTCCATAGCTAGAGCTAACTCATTGCCACAATCGCATTTTTTTGAGCCAAAAACATCGCCAGTTAGGCATTCAGAGTGGATTCTCACAAGGGGTGTTTGACCCAAATGCGGTGTGAAAACCACAAGGTGTTCGCGCGCGGTATTATCAGCCATATATTCCTTAAAGCTTATAGTGAAAAAGTCCCCAAAGCGCGTAGGAAGCTTGGCTTGCTGTGATATTTCATATTTCATTTATTATCCTTTTATGTTGTCTGGTATGTGAAAAATATTTGAGCAGCGGCATTCTAAAATATTTTATTAAATCCTATGCTATTAAATTTATGCTTATTACTAATTGATAATTATTATTTATTAATTATTATTTGCTAAATTTACATTGCCTTAAATCAAACAGGGAGGAATCCCAAAAAAGGAAAAATAATGAAGGAAAAATTACACTCAAACACACAAGCTCCAGCAAATAGTACCTTAACAAACAGCGTAGGCAAGCCCATAGGCGATAATCAAAACTCGCTAACTTATGGCAGCCGTGCCGCCACACTTTTGCAAGATACTTGGCTACTTGAGAAACTAGCGCATTTTGACCGCGAAAGAATCCCAGAGCGCGTCGTGCATGCAAAGGGCAGCGCGGCGTTTGGCACGCTTACGATTACGCAGGACATTACGAAATACTGCAAGGCGGATATTTTTAGCGAAATTGGCAAGAAAACACGCGCCTTGCTAAGATTCTCAACCGTGGCAGGTGAAAGGGGCGCAGCAGATGCGGAGCGCGATGTGAGAGGCTTTGCGCTCAAACTTTACACGCAGCAAGGAAATTGGGACATCGTGGGAAATAACACGCCCGTTTTTTTCATCAAAGACGCCATAAAATTCCCCGATTTTATCCACACGCAAAAGCGCGACCCGCACACGAATCTGCGTAATGCTACGGCGGCTTGGGACTTTTGGAGTTTGCACCCTGAAAGCCTTCATCAAGTGACAATCCTAATGAGCGATAGGGGCATTCCTCGCAGTTACCGCGAGATGCACGGCTTTGGCAGTCATACTTACAGCTTCATAAATGCGAAAAATGAGCGATTTTGGGTGAAATTTCATTTCAAATCACAGCAGGGCATTGCGAATTTGACAAATGAGGAGGCAGCCGCCATTATCGCGCAAGATAGGGAATCTCATCAACGCGATTTGTTTGAAAATATCGCAAAAGGCAACTTCCCAAAATGGACATTTTGCATTCAAATTATGACTGAAAAGCAGGCTAGAACGCATAGATTCAACCCCTTTGACCTAACAAAAGTGTGGCATCATCGCGAGTTTCCACTTATTGAGGTGGGAGTCTTGGAGCTAAATGAAAATCCTAAAAATTATTTTGCAGAGGTCGAGCAAGCCGCATTCAATCCAGCAAATATCGTGCCAGGCGTTGGCTACAGCCCTGATAAAATGCTGCAAGGGCGACTTTTCTCTTATGGCGATACGCAACGCTATCGCTTAGGCATTAATCACGCCCAGCTTAGCGTGAATGCGCCACTTGCGCCTGTGGCTAGCACGCATCGCGACGGCTTTATGCAAAATGGAGCGTATGCGGTGGAGAAAAACTATAATCCAAGCAGCCTCTCTGGTGGCTACATAGAATCTAGCGACGCGCTAGAGCCGCCTTTGGAGTGTGCGGGCGGCGTGGATAACGGCGTGGCGTGGCACTACAATCACCGCGATGATGATAGCGACTATTACACACAGGCGGGCGATTTGTATCGGCTTATGAGCGATTCTCAAAAAGAAGTGCTATGTAAGAATATCGCAGCGGCTATGGAGGGCGTCCCGCGTGAAATCAAACTGCGACAAATAGAGCATTTTAGCAAGGCAGATAGTGCCTATGGCGCGAGAGTTAAAGCCCTTTTGGGGGTTTAGATTCTAAATTCGTTGCGAAGCAACATTCTTTAATCGCGCGAAGCGCAAACCTCTTAAGGCGTCGTCGGGGGGTTTGGGGGGTGCAGGGGGGATAAGGGGGAGCGACTTCGCAATTCAAGCCCCCCTTGTCCCCCCTGCGAAATGCAGGGCTAAAGTAGATTCTAAGAAATTAGCGAATTTATGGAATTTACAGAATCTAGATTCTAAAAGGAAGTGCAAAATGGATATTGAAACTACACAAAAGCTAGAGGAGCTTTGCAGATATGCCTTTGAGTGCGCAAGACACGATAATGCAAGCGATTTAGAGAGGCTGCTAAATTACGGGCTGAATGTGAATTTGACAAATGAAAAGGGTGACACGCTGCTAATGCTAGCGGCGTATAATGGCAACGTGAATGCGACTAGAATCTTATTAAAGCGTGGTGCGGACATCGAAAGGCTAAATGATAAGCGTTTGAGCGTGCTTAGTGGTGCGTGCTTTAAAGGCTATGATGAGATAGTAAAAATGCTTTTAGAGCATGACGCAGACATACACGCCGGTCGCCTTAGCGCACTAAACTGCGCCCTAATGTTTAGACGCAAAAAGATTCTTACACTTTTACTCACCCACAACGCTGCGCCACTTAGCCTATGGCAGAGGATTTGCGCACGCCTTTATGGCGTGCGGAGCTTAATAGTGAGAGCATAATCGCGCTCCTAAGGAAAGCCACAAAATCTATGCCAGATTCTATGCTTTGCGTTTTTTGTATTGCCAATAAATGATGTAGCCCACCAAACACACAGCCACAAAGCCTAGCGTATAAAAACCTGCTTGTTTTACGATATTTTTAAGCTCGATTTCTGCAGCGGTTGGCGCACTTGAAGTAAAGGCATGCACGATAGAATCTACACTCATACCCACATGAAGCAGCTCGCCTATGTAGTAGCCTATAAAGGTAAGGATAATCACCCAAATGCCTGCACCCAGCGAAGTATAGAAACAAAATTTAGCTAAATTCATTCTTGCAAGCCCAGCAGGCAAAGAAATGTATTGCCTAACCACCGTGATAAGCCGCCCAATAAATGTGCTAATAGGTCCATGTTTTACAAAGAAATCTTCCATTTTTTGCATGGTAGATTCTGTAAAAAACACATACTTGCCATAGCGCACAAGGAATGCACGACCAAGCTTTAAAGCAAGATAATAATTTAATAGCGCACCCGCCAAAGAGCCACAAATACCGCAAAGCACGGCGATTATGGCATTCATCTCGCCTTGAGAAACCAAATACCCAGCCGGTATCATCACCACTTCTGAAGGAAAGGGGACAAAGCTAGATTCTAAAAACATCATCACAAAAATCCCCGTATAGCCCAAAGCCCCTACGACTTCAACAATCGCGCTAATGGCATTTCCAAGTAACTCTCCCATTGACTGCTCCTTTGTAAAGAAAATAATTTGCTATGCTTTCGATTATTTTGAGTTCGCTATAATAGCAGAATTTTATATTTGCCTCATTTGCTTAAATTATAGAATCTTATTTCAAACAAAATGCGTAAATAACGACAATGGAGCATAGATGAAAGAATTATTTGAAGGCGCTATCAAGTTTCGTGAAGAAGACTTTAATGAGCATAAAAAGCTCTATGAAAGCCTCAAAAAACACCAAGAGCCTCACACGCTATTTATCACCTGCACAGATTCTCGCGTAGTGCCTAATCTCATCACCAATGCACTTCCGGGCGATTTGTTTGTCATACGCAATATGGGCAATATCGTCCCACCTTACCTTGGGCGCGATAAAGGCATACGCGGCGGATATTTATCAACTACTTCGGCTGTTGAGTATGCGCTAAGTATTTTAGATATTAAAAATGTGATTATTTGCGGACATAGCGATTGTGGGGCTTGCTCTGCAATTTTTGATGATGCCCAAAAGCTTGAAAAAGCCCCTTATGTAAAAAAGTGGATTGAGCTGCTAGAGCCAGTTAGGGCAAAAGTTGATGCGCTAAAGCCTAATTCTAAGGCAAAACGCACTTGGCTTATGGAGCAAGTCAATATCGAGCAGCAGCTAGAAAATCTTATGACTTATCCCTTTGTAGAGGAGCGGTTTGATAGGGGTGAGCTTAACATTTATGGGTGGTATTACATCATTGAAACGGGTGAAATTCTAAACTATAATATGATTCAGCGTGAATTTAAGCCTATTAATAAAGTTAAATAAGGAGGAAGTATGATTTTAATGAGCGGACCTTGCGTGATTGAAAGCTATGAGGCGCTAAGCGCGGTAGCTAGCGCGCTAAAGCCTTTGAGCGAAAATCCACATATTGATTTTTATTTTAAAGCTAGCTTTGATAAGGCAAATCGCACGAGCCTTGATAGCTATCGCGGACCGGGCTTAGAGAAAGGCTTAGAAATGCTAGCGCGCATTAAAGAGGAATTTGGATATAAAATTATTACTGATATTCATGAGAGTTATCAAGCCAAGCCCATAGCGGAGGTGGCTGATGTGATACAAATCCCTGCTTTTTTGTGCCGTCAGACAGATTTAATCCTAGCTGTGGCGCACACAGATAGAATTGTGAATATCAAAAAAGGGCAGTTTATGAATCCAGCAGATATGCAATACAGCGTTTTAAAGGTGATTAAAACGCGTGGAGGCACACAAGCTACTTATGAGCAGGCAAAAAAATATGGCGTGTGGCTCACAGAGCGCGGAAGTAGTTTTGGCTATGGAAACTTAGTGGTGGATATGCGCTCGCTTGTGATAATGCGCGCCTTTGCGCCGGTGATTTTTGACGCGACACACAGCGTGCAAATGCCCGGTGGCGCGGGAGGAAAAAGCGGGGGCGATAGCTCTTTTGTCCCCTATCTTGCGCGCGCAGCAGCGGCTGTTGGTGTAGATGGATTTTTTATGGAGACGCACTTAAATCCAAAGGAGGCTTTAAGCGATGGTCCAAATATGGTGCAGACAGATGCGCTCATACCGCTTGTGCAGAAGCTTTATGATATACAAACGCTCTGCGAAAATGCCTAGATTCTATAAATTCTGCGCTATTGCTTTTGTAAAAGCCGCGCGCATCTTACGTAAAATGAGCAAAGCCCATTTACGCGCCTAAAGTATAAAGTTATAGCTGCTTTAAGCATCTATGACTTTATATTTTAGGTTAGATTCTATAAAATACAAATTTTTAAGGAGTATAGCGATGAATGTTATTGAAGGGAAATTACAACTCAGTGGCGATGAAAAAATTGCCATTATCTGCGCGCGATTTAATCACCTAATCACCGATAGATTGGTGGAGGGCGCAAAAGATTGCTTTTTAAGGCATGGCGGGAGAGATGATTTGCTTGATTTGGTGCTAGTGCCAGGAGCTTATGAAATCCCCTTTGCGTTGCAAAAGATTTTATCTCAAGGCGAGTATGATGGCATTTGCTGCTTAGGTGCGGTGATACGAGGCTCAACGCCGCATTTTGATTATGTCTCTGCTGAAGCAACAAAAGGCATAGCTAATGTAACGCTTAAATACGGCGCGCCTGTTACTTTTGGCGTGCTTACAACAGATAACATCGAGCAAGCCATTGAGCGCGCAGGCACAAAGGCCGGAAATAAAGGCTTTGAGGCAATGGCTGGGCTTATTGAGCTAATTAACCTTTATGCGCATCTTGGGGCTTAAACCCCTATGGCGACACGCACACAAGCACGAGAAGCGGTTATTGGCATGCTTTATGCCTATGATTTGGGTAATGACCACATCATGCAAGCCGCGCGTAGTATGCTTGAGGAAAAAAAAATCCGCCACAAGCAGCAGGACTTTGCCTATGCGCTGCTACAAGGCGTGATAACAAATCTAAGCGAGATTGATAAGCATATTATGCCACATCTTAAGGAATGGGATTTTGCAAGGCTTGGAGGCATAGAGCGCGCTGTGCTGCGGCTTGGGGCGTATGAAATTCTCTACACGCAAACAGATACGCCTGTGATTATTAATGAAGCCATTGAGCTTGGCAAACACTATGGTGGAGAGGAGAATGCACCACGCTTTATTAATGGTGTGCTTGATACGCTAAGCAAGGCTTACAAAAAAGCCAAAAAAGATTCTGTAGCTAAAGGGAATTTATAAATGAAATTATGCATAGCTCTTGATAATCCCACATTGCAGGAGAATTGCAACTTACTTAGGGCACTAGATTCTATCTCTAATGATAAAAAAGAGAAAATTTGGCTAAAAATTGGCTTGCGCAGCTTTATCCGCGATGGCATAAATGGGCTAGAGCGTGTGAAAACATATGGAAATTATAGAATCTTTCTTGATTTAAAGCTATATGACATTCCTAACACCATGCTTGATGCGATTACAGAGTGCCAAAAGCTTGGGATTGATATGCTCACCATTCACACAAGCTGCGGCTTTGAGGCGATGAAAATGATTGCAGATTCTAAACATAAAGCTGCAAATTCGCCACTAATTGTAGGTGTGAGCGCTTTAACAAGCTTTGACAATGAGGGCTTTGCGCAAATTTATAACGCCCAACTTTTCTCCCATACGCTTAAACTCTCAAGCCTTGCGTATAAAGCGGGCATTGATGGCGTGGTATGCTCCGTGCAAGAAAGCAGAGCCATTAAAAGGGTAACATCTAAGGATTTTTTGACTATCACGCCCGGTGTGCGCCCTTTTGGTGAAAATCCACAAGACCAAAAGCGCGTAGCAAGCCTGCAAGATGCGCTCAACGCGCAAAGCGATTTTGTCGTAATAGGGCGTCCCATTTACAAGGCAGAAAATCCCCTTGAAGTCGTATCAAACATACTGGAGGTGCTGTAAATGCAGCTTATAAGCGATATTACCTCACTGCGCGCCCATCGGGCAAAGATAAAAGGAAAAGTAGGCTTTGTAGCCACTATGGGCGCGCTGCATGATGGACATTTAAGCCTTATAGAATCTGCCAAAAAAGACAATGACTGCACTATCGTGTCTATTTTTGTTAATCCCACACAATTTGGGGCGAATGAGGACTTTAATGCCTATCCGCGCAATTTAGAATCTGATAAAGCACTATGCGAACAAGCGGGCGTAGATGTGTTGTTTGCGCCTTTGGCTAGTGAGATGTATCATTATGATGAAATTACCTTTAATCCGCCCAAAAAAATGGGATATATTTTGGAGGGATTTGATAGACCCACGCATTTTGCGGGCGTTATCCAAGTGGTATTAAAGCTTTTATGCCTCACTAAGCCACATCGCGCGTATTTTGGGCAAAAGGACGCGCAGCAAGTGTTGATTTTGCAAAAAATGGCTTATGATTTATTTCTTGATGTGCAGATTATCCCCTGCCCCATTAAACGCGATAAAGACGGGCTAGCCCTAAGCTCGCGCAATATCTACCTTAGCGCGCAGGAGCGGAAGCAGGCATTATGCATTCCGCGCGCTATAGAATCTATAAAAGCGCGCATTCAAGCAGGCGAGCAATCCACACTTGTGCTTGAACATATCGCACAAGAAATTTTAGCTAAAGAGGGGGTAAAGGTGTTTTATGCAGGGTTTTATAACTACGCGCTTGAGCCGATTGCGCGCATTCAAAAAGCAAAAAGCTTATTTTTACTTGCCGCGCAAGTGGGCAAAACGCGATTATTGGATAATTTATGGATATAAGAATGTTTAAATATATTTTGGCTTTATGGCTTGCGAGTGCGTGTGTATGGGCTTATGATAATATCGATGATGCGCTAGAAAATGGCATATCAAGCGGGGATATTACCTTTTATGGCAATTATAGCGATGGTGTCAAGTCCCCAAACCTAAGCAAAGGCGACTTTAGTGACGCGGGCTACATGGTGGGCAGCGTAGGACTAGCGTATCATTCTGCATTTTGGAAATACTTGCGCGTGGCAGTGAGCTTCCGCGCTACTGCTGTGATGTATGAGGAGGATAAGCATTCGCAATGGAGTGCCGCGCCACTCTCAAATAATCCCAACCGCTATGGGCAGGGCGATGCGTCTAGGGACTTTTATATGAATGACCGCACTATGCTTGGACAATCTTATATTGAATATTTTGATGGTGATACGAGTATTAAGGCTGGGCGGGTGTTTGCAGATTCTGAATGGGCAGATAGGCTCATTGATGGCGTGTATGTGCGTAATCGCTCACTCCCAAATGCCCTTGTTGAAGTCATTTGGGCGAAAAACAATGGATATGTGCAGTATAACAAAATGACAGGATTTTATGCGCTAAATCCCTACAATGACTTTGGTATGACGCAAGCTAGCTTTAAATATCACATTGGCGAGAGCATGAGCTTAAAATTTTATGGAATTGCTAATCCGCAGATTTTTTACGCCGCAGGGGTGAAAGCAGCTCTGCGCTATGAAAGCTCACAATCCTACATCGGCTTAAGTGGGCATTTTACCACAAGCTTTGAGCAAACTTATGGTAAGCAAGGCGGGCAAAATGGCAATGGCTACAATACTGATGTCAAAGTCTATGTGGGCGTGAAAGATATGGCTGAAGCGAGCGGAGGCTACATAGGCAGTGGCGCAAATATCGGCTGGGGCTCGCTTAATATGCTTGGCAATAGCATAAGCCCATTTTTTATGTGGGGTGGGCGTGCGCTGCTGGAGGGCGCTGATGCAAGCCTGTGGTATGGGAAAGTGATGTTTGCAATCGATAGAGTGAGCTTTGCGGTGGTATATGGTAGCACGAAATTCCGCCAAATACGGGCGATTAATGGCGCGCAAAGCCCATATGATAGAGTAAATGAAGTAAATTTGCTGCTTGATTTTGGCTTCACAGAGCATTTGAGCGCGATTTTAAATGTGCTAAATACACATGGTGGTGCGCAGATGTATTATCCACATATGACTAATGTCAATATGGGCATAAAACTAGCATTTTAAATTCTGCAGATTCTGTAATGGCTGCGTTACGCGCAGTGTGAATAATATGAAAGTAATGTTGAGCGAATAAAAAGACTTAAAAAATCATAAGTTAAGTTATATACAAGCTAACTCTTTTTAGAATACACCGTATTCTAAAAAATACGCGATATTTTTAGACAAAAGGGAAGAAAATGAGAAATTTAGTATGCGCGAGTATGGTGTTAGGAGTGCTAGGCACAGGCGTTAGCGCCTTTGATTATGGCGTAAATGGCAAGGCTATGAGCTTCACTAAATGGGGATTTAATAACCAAAAACTTAATCAAGCAGAGGGCATCGCGCCCACAGATAGCTTTACTACCATTGTAGGGCAGCTCAATCTTGATGCAGACTTAGGCGCTGGGTTTAAAGCTGGGCTTGGCGGCTCTATTGCTGGATTAGCTTTTGATTCTACACAAAACTTCACGCAAGGCATCGCCTCCCCCGTAGTAACCTCATACTTTGGCGTGGCATGGGATAAAAACAAAGTGCAAAACTACATTGTCCAAAATGCGTTTTTGGAATACAACTTTGGCGAGCATTTTTACCTTAAGGCTGGGCGGTATGAATCTGGCAAGGTGGGAGAGTATTTTAGCGGCTACAATCAAGGCGCAGAAGCCTATGTGCGCTTTAGTAGCGTAAAAATATGGGGATTTTTATCTAATCGCCGCGCCTTTGCCTATGACCAATGGTTTAATGACTTTTATCGCGTGCATGGCACATACGACACAAGCAAAGCCACGCGCAATACCTATGCCGCAGGGCTTGACCTAAATGTCGGTGGGCTTTTACTTTCTGCATTTTCATACTACATTCCGGGCAAGGTTACAGCGCCCGGGCTTAGCATTACATTTGATAGTAATCCGCAATTTGAGGGAAGTGGCTTGCGTTCTGTGAGTAAAATCCGCTCACTTTTCCCCGTGGCAGCAAGTGGATTCTATGGTGATAATATAAATGTGCGACAAGACCAATGGAGGGGGATTGATAAACATACCGCCTCACTTTTAATTGAGCAAAAATTTGAGCTTAATGCCTTTAATTTTGGGGCTGGATATTATCAAACCTTTGGCAATGCAAACGCATACATAGGGACTTGGGGTAATCCTATCATGCTAGATTATTGGACGGGAAATGCGTGGGATATAGGGCAATCTATTTCGGATATGATGGGTAAAAATGCCATTACAGGCTTTGGATTCTTTGGCGGAAAGCATGGGGAGTTTGACTGGAGGGTGATTGGTAGAGGCACAAAGAGCGATAGAAGCGATGAGCAAAGCGTGGCATTATTGCTTAATTACAAAGTTCGCAGTGACTTGAGTGTTGGTGGCAAGGTTGAATGGCTAAGCGATACCACTAAGGCAGGCTATAATCCGCTCGCTGGGTATTATGGGAGCAATACTTTAGGCGAAGGCGCAAATGCAACTAATGGGCTAACCAAAAATCGCACAGACGACCGCTCACATGTGTTCTTTTACATAAGTCATAGCTTTTAGGGGTTATAGAATCTAGATTCTATAATTTCTATTTTTGCCTCGCTATTGCGTTTCTTGTAATGCTTCTAGATTCTATAAATTTGTAGAATCTAAAGAAACAAGCATGCGCAGATTCTGTAAATACATAGAATTTAAAAAGCAAGGCTAGCAAATTTTAAAATATAGAATCTACACCTTCTCCCAAGTCGTGCCTTGCGGAGTGTCCATAATCTCAATGCCCTCCGCCTTAAGTTCATCGCGCAGCCTATCTGCTAGCGCGTAATCTTTATTCGCCTTTGCTCTCTGGCGCTCTAAAATCTTAGATTCTATCTCCTGCTTTGCCTGCTCGCTTAAGCCTAGCTGAAAATAACTCTGCGCGTCTTTCACGCCAAGCCCTAGCAAGAATTCAATACACGCAATATTTGCCCTAATGGCGACTTTTAGGGATTCATCTTTGGGAGTTTTGGTAAGGGCATCATTACTGTGCGAGAGCATTTCTTCAACAATACTTAAAGCCTTTGAAATATTATAATCATCGCTCAATGCCTCCAAAAAAGCCTGCAAAAAGTGTGGTTGAGATTTTAGAGCCAACTGCTTAAGATGCGCTAAGTGAGAGAGCGCATGAGGTGGCGTATCGTGTATAGAATCTAGCAGCGGGGCATCTGCCACGCGCTTTTTTAAGCGATAAATCTTATCAAGCCTTTTTTTACTCTGTACCAAATCTTCTTCGTTAAAATTGAGCGCTAAGCGGTAATGCACGCCTAGCAAGTAATTACGCAAAATCTCTCCATCATATATTTTAAGCGCGTCTTTAATGAAAAAACTATTGCCTAGACTTTTGCTCATTTTTTCGCCATTGATATTGACAAAACCATTGTGCAGCCAATATTTTGCAAGCTCCCTCCCAGTGGCGCAGCGCGTTTGCGAGGCTTCATTCTCATGATGGGGGAATATTAAATCCGCGCCACCTGCGTGAATATCAATGCCAAAATCCTTATCCTTATAGGCAAGATGCTGCTCAATCATCGCAGAACACTCAATATGCCAGCCCGGGCGACCCTTGCCAAATGGGCTATCATAGGCTATATCCTCCTTGCCTTTATATCCTTTCCATAGCGCAAAATCCTTATCCTCAAGCTTATCTTGCGCGTTTTGAATGCGGCTATGAGCAGGGCTAGATTCTGTGCGCTGTGAAATGCTGCCATATAGGCTATCTTTAGCTATGCTAAGATAAATATCGCTATGCTCGCCTGCATAAGCATAGCCTTTGTCAAGTAAAGATTCTATCATGGTGCAAATTTGGGGGAGATTATCTGTGGCTTTTGGCTCAATATCAGCGCGCAGCACGCCAAGTGCGTGCATATCTTTGAGATAAGATTCTATATAATGCTTGCTCAAAGTTTCCACATCTGTGTTTGTTTGGAGTGATTTTTTGATGATTTTATCATCAATGTCAGTAAAATTTTTCACAAAAATCACTTTAAAATCTAAGAACAAAAAAAGTCGCCGCCATAAATCAAAGGCTATGGAGCTGCGTGCATGCCCTAGATGCGCATCATCATACACTGTGGGTCCGCAGACATAGATTCTCACTTGATTTTCGCATATAGGGCTAAAGGGGAGTTTTTGCTTTTTGATACTATCAAAAAGGGTAATCATACAATGCTCCTTACAAAAAGATGAAAAGCATTCACAAAGGCTTTAATATAAGGCTTAAGATACCATAGCAGCAGGATTTCAACGCTAAGGATAAGTATAAGGGCTAGCCATGCTTTTTTATTATTGATTATATCTAAGAATTGCTTGAAACCAAATGATTTAATAGTGAGTATAAATAAAACAAAGCCGCTCAAACTCCCAGATAATGCTAATCCCATAGCCCCAAAAGGGTGCATTAAAATAAGCGAAAAGCCAATCCCACATAGCAGCGATATGGCTGAAATCTTTGCCGCCCTGCCCTGCATTTGATGAGAATACAGCCACAGGGCAAAAATCTTGCTTAGTCCAAAAGGTACAAGCCCAATCATATATGCGCTAAACACACCTGCGACAACAAGCGTATTTTGCGCGCTAAAATTCCCCCATTCAAATAAAAGGCTAATAATTTCCTCACTTAGCATAACACCGCCAAGCACGCACATACAAAGGATAAGCAGCAAAAACCAAAATGATTTTTTAAGCGCATTTAGGGCTTGGGCGGGCTGCTTATTCTTAATAGCCTTTGCTACAAGCGGAAAAAGTGCAGTAGAAATGGCTATGGCAAAAATGGCTAGCGGGAATTGGAAGATTCTATTTGCATAATACAGCGCGCTAATGCTTCCCTCAATCAAAAAAGAGGCTAAAAGCGTATCCGTAAAAGTAGCTAGCTGCGCTGTGGAGCTACCGAGCATAGCGGGGAAAAATTGCTTAAAAAAAGATTTTACATCATCTTTAATTTGTGCAATTTTGCGCCTTAATTTTATGTCTGGCTCTTTGGTGCAAAGCCACTGCCATAGCTCAATTGCACCCACACACAAAAGCTTGAAAAGCCCTAAATGATACAGCGGATAAAAATGCAGTAAAATCTGTGCTATGCCCCCACAAATCACACCATAGCTTAGCATATACACTACCTGCATAGAATCTGCATCATGGGCTAATAAAAGCGCGCTAATCATGGCTATATTGAGCAAAGCAGTGTTGTAGGCATTCACCCAAAAGCAATTTTTATACTGCAAAAGCGAGGAGAGAAAAGTGACAATAAACACCAGCTCTAAATACCAAAAATTAATCACCACAATGGGCTTTGCTAACTCTATTGTCTTATCATCAAAGCCATAGGCTAAAAGTTTAGTAAAAAACCCACTAAAGCACACAACCAGCAAAGATAGCACAAAAATAAATGTAGCAAAAATCATAAATGTGATAAGCGCAAACATACCCTTCCTGCGGCTATGAATAAAATTTGGCAAAAAGCTTTGCGTAAAAGCGCCCTCTCCAAAAACACGGCGAAAGAGATTTGGCAGCTTAAAAGCGGCAAAGAAAATGTCACTATACACTCCAGCGCCTAAAATCTTTGCTGTGCATAAATCACGCACCAAACCAGCGATACGAGAGAGTAAAATGCCGCTACTATTTGTTAAAAATGCTTTTTTAATCAAACTTTTTGCCTTTTTAAAGATTGAAAGTGTAAAATTATAGCCTGAATAGACAAACTTGATTGCGGGGGTTTATATGCAGTTTTTCGAGCCTATATCCGTTAAAGGCTGCACTGATGTAAATACTGAAATAAGAAAAATAGCTGATATTTATGCGCTCACTGAGGATATGATAAGCTTTGATATATTGCAGGTAAGCACCCTGTATCGCGGTGAGAAAAAGAAAGATTTTAGCCTTTTACCAGATGAGGAGTGCATAAAGATTCTAGGCGATGATGCGGAATACAATAAAAATGATTTTGAATTAAAGCAAGCCTATGACATTATGCTGCGCGGGCTAAAAGATGATGATTTAGCGCCATTTCTTGCCCTGAAAATGGACAAAGAATGCTATGAGCTAAGTTTGGAACTCAAAAAAGGCTTGGAAGTGCGCAATGATGAGGCATTTTTTAATGAACTTTATGCGCAAATCACGCGCCTAAAAGCGTGCCAAAATATTATCATACGCCTCTTTGGCGAGGATACAAAGCAAGAAATTGAGGCGCTAAAAGAGCTTTTTGCCCACCTTAATATACAAGGCAAGATAGAATCTAGCCAACATATCGTTATTGCCAAAGCAAGCGGATTTATCCCTGAAATGCAAGCAAAGTTTAAATTTATCTTACAAGAGGATTGGAATGGCTCTCACGCACTCAAAGTAGATTTTGCCTCTTATGCGGCAAAAAGCGGGGATTTAGTGGGCTTAGAACTAAAGGCTCAAGCGGGCAAAAGCGGGCGCAACCTAAAAGGCGAATACATTCATGTCAAAAAGCAAGAAAGTGCACCAGAAGAAATAAAAATACGCTTTAAAGATAGTGAATTTAGAAAAGAGGATAAAGCAGATAGTGTGGAGTATTACGCGCTGCAAGATGGCTATGTGGCGATGAGTGAGAGCGAGCTGCGCACTATTGTGGATTTTAATTTCCCTGAAGTGAGCTTGCGCAAAAATGGCTCACTGCTTGGCGGGGATAAAAAAGGCTTTATCGTGGAAGTAACTTGCGCTGACCCAAATCAAGATGCCATAGGAGCGAGCGTTACGCTTGAGGCAGCAGAAGTTAAAATCTATGGCAGTGTGGCTGAAAACGCGCAAGTAATTGCCAATAAGGCTGAAATCAATGGGCAAACACACCAAAGTGCGAGTGTAAGGGCAAATGAGATAAATATCGATATACATAAAGGCACAGCTATTGGCAGTAAAATTCGCATTAATCGCTTAGAGCTTGGCGATGTCGATGGAGAGGAAGTGTTTGTAGAGCAGGCAAATGGAGGGAGCATTAAAGCAAGGCAGATTAATATTAATGCCCTACATTCTCATACTAAAATCGCGCTCTCCGAGCTGTTGCACATTAAAAGTATGAGCGGGGGTGAAAATCGCTTTCTTATCTCATCGCGCGCTTCTTTGAAGGCTCAAGAGGAAGTGCAGCTAGTCAATGCACAGGTTGAACAGAATCTACAAAAAATGAATAAACTCCTCTCCGCGCTCAATAAAGATTTAGCACGTGTGCGTAAAACAAAGCCCGTTGTGGAAAAAATTAAAATCATTATGGAGGAAAATAAGAAAAATAATAAGCCAAATGAGCGCAATATCACTGATAGCGTGGCGCAATATGTCATTTTACTGCGGCGCACAAAATATCTTAAAGAAGCTCTAGTAGCCTTGCAGGAGCAGACAAAAGGCTTAAGCAATCACCTTGAAGTGCTAGATAGACAAACTCAAGATGCCAAAATCACTGCAGATACAGCGTGGCAGCAGGATAATGAAGTAATTTATGAGCGATTTTTCCCAGAGGGCAGGGATATTATGCTACTTAGCGATGGCGAGGAGGTAGATATCGCCATTGATAAAGAGGAGCTAAAACTCATAAAGCAGGAGCGTGAGTGACAAAATCTCAAATGATAGAATCTAGCCACAAAATCTGCAGAATCTGTGAGCAAAATCATTTAAGCCAAGCATTAAAGGAGAGTGTATGATAGTTGGGCTAAAAGGCAGGGTGCAAAAATTAGAGCCAATGTATATTGAACTGGATGTAAATGGCGTAGTCTATGGCGTGCAAATGTCGCTCAATGCCACTTCACATCTTAAAGCCCAAATCAATGGGGATACTCAAAGGCATATCTCTATCATTTGCGCGCAGATAGTGCGCGAAGATGCGCATTTGCTCTTTGGATTCTGTGAGGAGATAGAAAAGCAGACATTTGAGCGGCTCATTAAAATTAGCGGTGTGGGACCAAAGGTAGCTCTAGCCATTCTCTCCACATACACGCCAAGTCACTTTGCTAAAATCATTGCCGATAAAGATATTGATGCGCTTAAAAAAGTACCGGGCATTGGCGCCAAGGGGGCGGGGAAAATTATGGTTGATGTCGCGGGCTTTTTTGCTAAGCTCATTCAAACGCAAGAGGGTAATTTATCTGCGCAAAACACCCTTAAAGATGAAGCGGCGCTCGCCCTGCAATCATTAGGCTTTAAGGGTAGCGAAATTCAAAGGGTGCTTGAGGGCATTGAGGCATCAAATGTTTCAGATATGGTCAAGCAAGCCTTAAAAAAGCTCGCATAGAATCTAGCTTAGAATCTCACTTCAAGGAGGGCAAATGCTGCAGACATTTCGTTCAAAAGTACTTTTTACACTATCCATATTTATCGTCATAGGCTTTAGCATACTCTATCAAATCATCTCCATGGGCTATGAAAATATGGCAGTCAAAGAGGGTAAGAGAAGCGCGCAAATGCTTGGAGATTCTATATTTCAAACCGTGCGTATGAGTATGAATATGGGCGTGCGTGAGATGATTGATGCGGGACTAGCTGATGCGAGCAAGATAGCAGGTGTATTAAAACTAGAAATCCACAAATCACAAAGTGTCATTGATTTATTTAGTATGCCAGATAAAGTAAGTCAAAGACCAGAAATACAGCAGATTTTTAATGATAAACAATCCCAACTCACAGAACTTCATGACAAAGATGGGCATAGCGTGCTTTTCCGCAAGCCCTTAATTGCTGATGAAAGCTGTATGGCGTGTCATCAAGATGGTAAAGTAAAAGTAGGAGACGCACTAGGCGTGCTAGAGCTGCAAATTTCTACAGAAGGATTTTATGAGCAGATTAATCAAAGCGAGGATTATTTGCTTTTAACGATGCTAATAGCGGGGATTTTGGCACTCTTAGGACTTTATATCTTTTTTGAAAAAGAGCTAGTAAAGCCGCTTAATCGCCTGCGTAATATGGCTCGAGACCTAACAGAGGGCGGCAGTGGGGATTTAACAAAGCGCATTGCAATTAAAAGCAATGATGAAGTGGGCATTACCTCAAATTATGTTAATCAATTTATCCAAACTATCCAAGAAACCATTATCACAAGCAAACGCGTGAGTGAGGAGAATACGCACACTTGCACAGGATTATTAGATATGTCAAATGTGCTTTCAAAAAATTCTGATGAGCAATTTGAGCTAGTTGATAGAGTAAATCTACTCGCGCAAGATGTGAGTAAAAATCTTGATACCGCAGAGCAAACAGCAAATGCGACTACAAATGACATAGAGCAGACAGAAACCACACTTGATGAGTTTGTAAAAAACCTTAAAGATTCAATAGCACTCATCACCGCTTCTGCGCAAAAAGAACAGGATATTTTAGAGCATGTGGGCGAGCTTACCGAGCATGCCGAGCAGATTAAATCTGTGCTGTCCATTATTAGCGACATTGCCGACCAGACAAATTTGCTAGCGCTCAATGCCGCCATTGAAGCTGCGCGCGCAGGCGAGCATGGGCGTGGCTTTGCCGTGGTGGCAGATGAGGTGCGAAAGTTAGCTGAACGCACGCAAAAAAGCCTCAACGAAATTGCTGCAAATGTCAATCTTGTAACACAAAGCATTGAGGATATGGGCAGCACGATTAAAGATACTGCCCAAGAAATGGTGCATATTACCGAAAAAACCACGCCGCTCATTGATGAGGCGCATAATACGCATGATAAACTCACACTTACAAAGCAAAATTCTATTCAGCTCAAACAAATTAGCACTTCCATAGCCCAAAGCACCAAAGAGCTAGCGCAGATGATGAATGATATTGCCAAATCCTCGCAATCAACGCAAAGTGTTGGGCATAAGATTCAACAAGCGGTGAATAATATGTCGCAAAAAGCCCAAGAGCTTGATAATGCCATTACGAAATTTAAGACCTAAAAGGCGTTATAGTGCGACTTTTAGAGCGGAGTTTGGGGAGATTGATAGAGCCATTGCGTGGATAGAATCTCACTTCACGCCTACATTGCACGATAGAGTGGGGATTATTGCCTTTGAGGCTTTAAGCAACATTATTGAGCATAATTTTATGCGTATGACTAAAATGCAGCTTTACTCAAACACGCATACACATCGCACAAATATAGAATCTAGCGCAAAATTTAATATAAAATCCCACTCTAAGCGCGCGCAGAGGCATAGCATCACTTGTCATCTACATCTGTGCGCAAAAAGGGCGTATATAAGCTTTGTCTATCCTTTTAAGCCCTGCTATCATTACTCGCCCTATGTGCCTATGCTAGGTGGGCGAGGTAAAACTATTATAAGCCTTATGGGCGCAAACACACATCACTCTATAAAGCCTAGAAGCAAAAAAGCCTCGCTCATACTGCAAATCCCTATGCGAGGCTAGATTCTATCATACCACGCTGCTACCTTTTACAAAGCGAGTTTGGCTAGATTCTATAGCGTAAGAATTTTGTTATATAATGATTACTTTATTTTTTCTTAAGGATTGAAATGGCGCTTAATATTGAAACGATTAATGATTTACAAATGGTGCGCAGCACGGGAAAACTAAAGACTTATGATTCATTTTTAAGCTTTAAACTTGAGCTTGAGAACCTCCTGCCACAGATTCTATCCAGTGCCGATAGCGTGCTTAGAATCTACTTTGTGCAAGCCTATCCTATCAATTCGTATGTGCTAGGTTTTTTGTTTAAGCTAAGAAGCGTGGATAAAATTAAAATAGAAATTGTCGTTGATGACTTGCGTTTGTTTATGTTTTTTGAGGAAATTGATATGGTTGATGAATTTAAAATTAAGATTATGGAGGCTTAAATGGAGGGTTATAGCGTATGGAATAGAATCTATGATTACATTGACCCCATAGCCTTTAGCATATTTGGCATTAATGTGCATTGGTATGGGATTATGTATGTGAGTGCGATGATTATTGCGCTTTTAATCGCCAAAGCCTTTGTAAAATACAATAATAAACGCTTTCCTATCACGCAGGAGCTACTTGATAGCTTTTTTATTTGGGTAGAAATTGGCGTGATTTTGGGCGGGCGTATCGGCTATGTGCTGATTTATTCACCCCAGCGCCTTGAGTATCTCTCACGCCCTTGGGAGATGTTTAATCCCTATGTTGATGGCGTGTTTGTGGGCATTAGCGGGATTAGCTATCATGGTGCGGTGAGCGGCTTTGTGATAGCAGCTATTTTGTTTTGCTATATCAAAAAACAGCCATTTTGGATTTTTATGGATTTATCGGCTGTGTCTATTCCGCTAGGATATGTTTTTGGGCGTTTGGGGAATTTTTTTAACCACGAGCTTTTTGGGCGCACCATTGAGGGTGAGGGCTTTGCGCATAGTATTGGTATATTGGTTAATGGGCAGTTGCGCTACCCAAGCCAGCTTTTTGAGGCTTTTAGCGAGGGGATAGTGGTCTTTATCATTCTTATGTGTCTTATGCGCTACGCTAAGCGTGCAGGAAGCCTGCTTGTAGCCTATGGCTTTTTATATGCTTTGGCACGCTTTATTTGTGAGTATTTTAGGGAAGCTGATGTGCAGATGGGCTATTTTAGCTTTGGATTATCAATGGGGCAAATCTTAAGCCTTGTGATGATGGGCATAAGTGTGCTTTTATTTATACTCATTAGATGCCAAAAGCCCTGCATTATAGAATCTAACCCAGATTCTATAATCAAACAATCCCGCCCAAAGCCCGCGCGCAAATCTCACAGAGCAAGGAGAAAATGATGAGCCTTACAAGAGCCTATATATTTTTAACATTTGCCATTTTAACAGAAGTGCTAGCCACAAGCTTTATGAAAGCAAGCAGCGGAGGGGATAAAATCTTTGGTCTTATGTGTATGTATGCCTTGCTAGTGGTGTCTTATTATTTTATGGCAATTTCGCTAAAGAGGCTTTCAATCAGCGTGGCATACGCCATTTGGGAAGTACTAGGTATGCTCTGTGTGGTGGGCATTGGCGTATTTTACTTTGGCGAAAGCCTCTCCATTCAAGAGCAGCTAGGCATTGTGCTATCACTTTGTGGCATTATGCTCATTAATGTCGCAGAGCTTAAAAACCACTCCAAAGACACAAAGGCATAAAGTGGATTGGCTCACACAATGGCTACGCGCAGACTGGCTTTATAGTAAGGAGGCAGCACTCTTTTTTATCCTTCTTGCTGCGCTACTTGATATTGTGGCAAATTTATTACTAAAAAAATCAAATAGCTTTACGCATAAAGGCTACGCGCTTGCATGCGTGGTAATGGTATGGATAGCCTTTAGCGCGCTAGCTTTAGCCCTACACGCACTGCCATTAAGTGTGGCGTATGCTACTTGGGGCGCGGTGGGGATTATTGGCACGACACTTGGCGGCTATATTTTATTTAAGGAAAATCTAGGGATTTTGGGCTACATCGGCATTGCTATGGTCGTCTGCGCAGTTATTTTGCTGAATTGGTAGATACGCTTTAAGCTCGCTTTAGGAGCAATGAGCGAGTTTTAGGGCAAATCCCGCACGGCAAAAAGTATAGAAAGTAAATTATTGTTGAATAATGCAATGTATAATGGCACATTTTAGATTCTGCTACCAATGCTTTAGCAAGCCTACAAGACCTCCGATTGTCCCTATCTGTAGGGCTTCTGCTTGGGGAGGGTGGCAGGATTTAAACTAATTTTAAGAATAAGGAGTTGTTATGGCTAAATACTTAGAATTGAGCAATGATAATTTTGATGCTGAAATTGCTAGCGGTGTGGCGTTGGTGGATTTTTGGGCGCCTTGGTGTAATCCTTGCAAAATGCTTTCTCCAGTAATCGATAAGCTTGCAGAGGAGTATCAAGGCAAAGCAAAAATTTGCAAAGTCAATGTCGATAATGAGGGCGAAATCTCAAAGCGATTTGGTATTAGAAATATCCCCACTATCCTTTTTATGAAAGATGGTGAGATTAAAGACCAAGTAACAGGTGCATTGCCAGAGCAGGCTATCCGCCAAAAGCTTGATGCCATTTTATAAATCTTTCTGCCTTGCGTGTGCGGGGCAGATTCTATAAAAAAATAGATTCTATAAATTTTATGCTATTACTTCTCTCCTCCACTTTTAGGCGTATTTCTGCATTTTTTAAGCACACCACTTTTAACTATCATTTTGTTATTTTCCTTAGCAGCCTTTATATTATCTTTGCATTTAATCACACATTTTTTACGACCTTTAATGCGCAGGCTGTGCAAGTGGGCTTTGCTTACCTTGTAGGGCTAGGCTGGGCGATACATACATTTATCATCGCACTAGCTCTTGAGATATTGAGCCTACGCATAAGCGTTAAATTCGTGATTGGTGCGGTATTTCTTGTATGCAGCGTGTGTGGATTCTATATGGATTCTATGGGTGTTGTCATAGATGAGGATATTATACAAAGTGTGTTTGAAACGCACACTAATGAGGCTTTAGAGATGATAGGCTTTGGGCTTGTAGGCTATGTGCTAGGGTTTGGAGTGCTACCCTGCGCGCTACTTAGCGTGATAAAGCTTACAAAGCCTCCTTTGATTAGGGCTTTTCGCCAAAAAATTATAGCCCTTGTGCTTTTAGGCGCACTTGTGGGTGCTAGCTATGTCCTTTATGGCAAAGATATTACCTTTGTGTTTAAGACGCAAAAAAGCCTCTCAAATATGCCAAATCCCATAGCGCCCATTCGCTCACTTATCCTGTATGTGCAGCATTCAAAGGAGAGGCATTTTACCCATACACTCATTGCCCAAGATGCACATCTCTCTTATAATGCGCAGCCCCAAATTGTGCTATTTGTGATTGGAGAAAGCGCAAGGAGTGCAAATTTCTCGCTAAATGGCTACACTAGAGACACTAATGCTTACACAAAATATTTAGATGTAATAAGCTTTAAGGAATTTTATTCTTGCGGCGTGATTACTGCCATTTCTGTGCCATGTATGCTCACACATTACACGCGTGAGAGCTACACACACCGCAATCTTTCGCTTTATGTGAATAATATTTTAGATATCGCCCAAAGTGTGGGCTATGATGTGTGGTATTTGGGTAATAACGGCGGGAAGTGCGTAGGGGGCTGCGATAGAAATATTACTCATAAGATTTTATATCCTGCTGATAGCCTTGATGGCGCAATGCTCCCTGATATTGAGCGCATTATTCACGATGCCTCTAGAAATAAGCGCCCTACTTTTGTAGTTATTCACGAATATGGCAGCCATGGGGCATTATATGCTAATCGCTATCCTTTAGCATTTGAAATATTTACCCCTGTGTGCCGACAAAAAGAACTATCCAAATGCACGTTGGAGGAAATTACTAACGCTTATGATAATTCGCTTGTGTATGGGGATTATGTCTTATCTCAAATGATAGAATCTTTGCAAAAGGCAAATATGCGCTCAATGCTATGGTATGTAAGCGACCATGGCGAGAGTTTAGGCGAGCTAGGGCAGTATATGCATGGAGGGCTAGGCTATGTGCTTGCGCCCACGCACCAAAAGCATATTCCCTCAATTATGTGGTTTAGCCCCCAATGGGAACAAGAGCCGCGCACAGCACGCGCTAATATCGAGCATGAGTTTAGCCATGATTATGTGTTCCATACCTTACTTCATTTGCTAGGCATTCAAACACAGGCTTATGATAGCCAACTTGATATATTAAGATAGAATCTAGATTCTATAAATCCGCGCTGTTGCTTTTTTTAACAAAAAGCCGCGCGCATCTTGCAAATGCAAGCAAAGCTCACATTTGCGCCTAAAGTATAAAGTTATAATCTGCTTACGCAGCTTATCAACTTGTTTTTTAAGGTTAGATTCTATAAATCCGGCTATATATAAAAATATATTAGATTCTCAAAATATTTAAGTATTTTATAACTTTTAGTAACTTTTGTTTAATGAAACTTTACTTTTCTATAAAATTTCACATTGCTTTTTGAGCAAATTCTCAAAATTTATGTAAAATTGCACACGCTTAAACAAAAAGACAACAAAGGAAAAATTATGAATATAAATATAGAGGGTGCGCATGAAGAGTTGTTTCGCAAAGCCACACAAAGGCTAGATGAGCTAGAGAAGCTCCCCGCACACAACGCAAACAAAAATCTTTTTGAGGCATTAGAATCTAAGGGCTTTTCGCGCCGTGACTTTATGAAATGGTCGGGTATGATGACTACTGCCCTAGCCTTGCCGGCAACTTTTGCTCCGCTTACTGCGCGTGCTGCTGAAGTAGCAAACCGCTTGCCAGTGGTGTGGTTACACATGGCGGAATGCACAGGCTGTAGCGAGAGTTTGTTGCGCAGTGACGCGCCTAGCATAGATTCTCTTATCTTTGATTATATTAGCCTTGAATACCATGAAACCGTTATGGCTGCATCAGGCTGGCAAGCTGAACACAACCTTGATAGCGCCATTGAAAAATACGCAGGCGAATATATCCTTTTAGTCGAGGGCGGCATTCCTAAAGGTAGTAGCGAGTTTTATCTCACCATTGGCGGGCATGGACGCACCGGCGCTGAAGAAGCAAGGATTGCCTCAAAGCACGCAAAAGCCATTTTTGCCATTGGCACTTGCTCAAGCTTTGGCGGCATACAAGCAGCCTATCCTAACCCCACAAATGCCGTGCCTCTAAGCCAAATCACTAATCGCAATGTGATTAATGTCCCGGGCTGCCCACCGAGTGAAAAAAATATCGTAGGCAATGTGCTGCATTTTATCCTTTTTGGCTCACTTCCCACACTTGATGCCTATAATCGCCCCACATGGGCTTATGGACTAAGAATCCACGATTTATGCGAGCGTAGAGGGCGATTTGACGCGGGGCAGTTTGTGGAGCATTTTGGCGATGAAAACGCGCAAAAGGGCTATTGCCTCTATAAAGTGGGCTGCAAGGGACCCTACACTTTTAATAACTGCTCAAAACTAAGATTTAATCAACACACAAGCTGGCCTATTCAAGCAGGGCATGGCTGTATAGGCTGCAGTGAGCCAAACTTTTGGGATACGATGAATCCTTTTGAAGAACCCATTGGCAATAAACTTTTTACCACAAGCTTTAATGGAATGGGTGCAGATAAAACTGCTGATACTATCGGTGCTGTCGTGCTTGGTGCTGCGGCTGTGGGCATTGCCGCGCATGCTATTATTAGCTCTACAAAAGAAGCAAAATAAGGGGGAAATATGACAAAGCGAATTATTGTAGACCCAATTACAAGGATTGAGGGGCATTTGCGCATTGAAGTGATTGTTGATGAAAATAATGTAATTACTGATGCTTTTTCTAGCTCGACGCTGTGGCGTGGGATAGAAGTCATTGTAAAAAATCGCGACCCGCGCGATGCGGGGTTTTTGGTGCAAAGAATCTGCGGCGTTTGCACATATTCGCATTATAAAGCAGGTATTGTCGCTGTGGAGGACGCACTAGGCATTAAGCCTCCTTTAAATGCCATTCTCACGCGTACTTTAATGAATATATCGCTTTTCTTGCATGACCACGCTGTGCATTTTTATACTTTGCACGGGCTTGATTGGTGCGATATTACTTCGGCACTACAAGCAGACTGCGCTAAGGCTGCAAAACTTGCGTTTAAATATACTAAAAATCCCATTTGTGCAGGTGAGGCAGATTTAAAAGTAGTGCAAGATAAAGTGGCTACTTTTGTCAAACAAGGTGCGCTTGGACCATTTGCAAATGCGTATTGGGGAAGTAAAGCCTATCGCTTTAATGCGGAGCAAAACCTCATCGTGCTTTCGCATTATCTTAAACTGCTTGAGGTGCAGCGCACTATTGCTCAAATGATGGCTATTTTTGGTGCGAAAAACCCCCACCCACAGAGCCTAACCGTCGGTGGCGTAACTTCGATTATGGATATTTTAGACCCGAGCAGACTAGGCGAGTGGCTCACTAAATATAAAGAGGTGGCTGATTTTGTTAATCGCGCGTATTGGGCAGATATTGTCATGGCAGCAGAAGCGTATAAAAATGAAGATTCTGTATTGAAAGGCTGCGGGGTTAAAAATTTTATTAGCTTCAAAGAAATGCAAGTGGGGGTTGAAGAGTTTTTATTTAGCAGCGGCATCGTGCGCGATGGCGATTTGAGCAAGGTATATGAAATTGATGAAAGTAAAATCACAGAGGAGGCAACGCACTCTTGGTATGCCGATAATGAGCCATTGCACCCCTATGATGGTAAGACAAATCCGCAATACACAGGCTTCAAAGACGCACAAACCATTGGACCTGATGGCAAGCCTGTAGATTCTAAAATTGTTGATGAAAGCGGCAAATATTCGTGGATTAAATCTCCGCGATATGATGGCACGCCTATGGAAGTAGGACCGCTAGCAAGCGTGGTGGTGGGCTATGCGAGCGGAAATCCCTACATTGTGAAAGTAGTCAATGAATTTCTCTCACTCACAGGTTTGCCAAAAGAAGCGCTTTTTAGCACGCTTGGCAGAACTGCTGCACGCGCTATTGAATGCAAAGTCGTGGCTGATAATGGTATTAAAGCCTTTAATGCGCTTAAAGATAACATCGCCTCTGGTGATAAAAGCACCTGCGCGCCTTATAGCATTGATAAAAACAAAGAATACAAAGGACGCTTTATTGGCAATGTGCCGCGTGGTATGCTAAGCCATTGGATACGCATTAAAAATGGTGTGGTTGAAAATTATCAAGCTGTTGTACCCTCCACTTGGAATGCCGGACCACGCGATGCTAAGGGACAGAGAGGACCTTATGAGATGAGCCTTATTGGCACGCAAGTAAAAGACATCACACAGCCTTTAGAAATTATTCGCCATATTCACTCATTTGACCCTTGCATTGCGTGCGCGGTGCATGTAATGGACACAAAGGGCAATGAGCTTAGTCAATATAAAGTAGAGCCATCATTTGCTAGAATCCGCTAAAGGACATAAACTATGAATAAAGTTGAGATGTTTAAAAAAGAACTCCATATGCACGAGGAGTTTTCGGGACTCACGCGCTTATTTCATTGGCTTAGGGCGCTATGTATTTTTACACTCATTGCCACAGGATTTTATATCGCCTATCCTTTCATCACAGCTAACCCAGATATGGTGCAAACTACATTGCAAGGCAAGATTCTAGGTGAAGTGGTGATAGAGCGCGATGTGGGGGCTGTGAGCAATTCCTACTTGCAAGCTTATATTCGCAATGTGCATGTGGTTATGGGCTTTGTGCTGATTGCTATTTCATTTTTTAGAATCTATCTTTTCTTTTTTGATAAAAAATCCTTGCCAGAGCGCATTTCTTTCGCACAAGTGCTGCAGCCAAAAGTATGGATAGCTCAAGTGAAAGCCTATATTTTTATGGGTAATCACCCCCACATTAATGGCGCATACAATCCTTTGCAGTTTGTTACCTACTTCTTTTTGGGCATTTTGGTGCTGCTTATCTCCCTTACTGGCGTTGTGCTATATTATAATGTCTATGATGATGGGCTAGGCGGGATTTTGCGCGCTTGCTTTACTTGGTTTGAAGTGCTGTGCGGGGGACTTTCAAATGTGCGCAGTCTGCACCATATCATCACTTGGGCATTTGTCATTTTTATCCCTGTGCATATTTATCTCGCAGTGTGGAATTCGATTAAATACCCAAATGGCGGCGTAGATTCTATCGTAAGCGGTATGCGCTATACTGATGAAGTGAAAATTTAGTATTGTGAAAATCTTAGTGCTTGGCATTGGCAATATCCTCTTTGGCGATGAGGGCATTGGCGTGCATTTGTCTAACTTTCTTAAACTCAACTACACTTTTAGCGGGGAAAATGAAGTAGAGTTTGTCGATGGAGGCACGCTTGCTACGATGCTTATCCCGCTTATTACCTCCTATGACAAAGTGCTTATTTTAGATTGTGTGAGCGTGGATAACGCTCAAATTGGCGAAGTATATTATTTTGATTTTGATAATGTTCCGCGCATTATTACTTGGGCGGGCAGCGCGCATGAAGTTGAAATGCTCCAAACACTGCGCTTAGCTGCTATAAATGGCGATTTACCGCCTGTTAAAATCATTGGCATTATCCCTGAAGTGATAGGCGAAGATACTGCTTTTACGCTATCAGATGCAGTGAAAGAGGGTGCAAAAACTATGGAGAGGCTTGCATTAACATTTTTACAAGAAAATGGCATTAACGCCCAAAGGGTTGATAATAGGGACTTGCAAGAGGTGGCAAATGGCTCTTTTAGAGGATATGAATGATTTATGATTTTAAATTCTCAAACACCAGTGAAGATGCGCCATTTTTTCTCTATATCTTAGCCCTAGAGGCAAAAACGCTTGATTTGGAGGTGTTTTTCTGCACTTATGAGGATTACACGCATTGCTTTGTCCCTGATATGCCCTCCTTGCTTGCTTCTTATGAAAATTATTGCCAGCAAGCTACCATTCCTAGCGCATTTGCAGTATATAAAGATACACCCACCCAAACAGAAGTGATTGTCAAATTTGCCAACACACTCGCACAGAATCTACCACTTTCGCTGTATTTTTGCTTCCGTGATTTATCGCCTATCACGCTCCCACAGGCATTTTTTACTGCCCTATCTCAAATGCCTTCACTCCATAGACTAACTTTAAAAGACATATTTGCCCTATCTCTTACTCATCTAAATGTGCCTCACAATGCTACTTTGGTAGATTCTAAGACCACACTTTCATCATTTGAGACACCAAAAACTTACTACTACACCGCTATGCAAACGCGCCAGATTCTAAATCCTAAAAGTGCGTCTTTTAGCGCGCTCAATCCCCCAAATTTTAGCCCGCATAAGCCACTTGCTTTGCCAGAGAAAGATTATTTTACCCGCATTGTGCAAAGGTTAAAAAATACAGAATCTGTCCCTTTTTGCACACAGCGCGGCACATTTTTGCTCTCTCTTGCTCCGCTTGAAAACACACATACCACGCTGCTTTGTGATATTGCCTCTTTAAAGACATTTTTTCGCACTCATCAAAGCCAAGTTGATGTGCTTGCCACCTTTGAGAAGCCTTACGCAAAACTCATGCCAAAGGAAGTATTCCAAAAACATTTTCCCTTAGATGAGCAAGCACTTGTGCGCGTTGGGCTGCCCTATGATATGCCCCTTGCCATTATTGGCGCACTTTTATTACAAGATGATATAAGCTATTTTTTTCTCTCCCCAACGCAAGGGCAAAGTGATTTTAACTTTTGCCACTCTTCCGCACCTAGCACGCAGATTCTAAATATCTCTCAAAATGGCACAATTATTGATACATATATCAGCCCAAATAATACTCTGCAATCCCTGCTTGAAGCTCACACGCAAGGACTAGAGCGATATTTGCTTATTTATCTTAGCACGCGCCACCCTAGTGTGTTCGCCATTAGCCATAACCAAACATTGCGCGCGCTACTAGATATTACTTTTGAGCGTAATGCCCATCTTATTGTGCAGGATATTAAGCATTCCTATAAAAGCGGTAGCGACCTTATAGAGAGCTTTAGCAAGCATTCTCCCAAACTTTTAGAATCTATCCTTGCTTTGCCTTTGACATCGCATATTTCGCATAATCTTACAGATGTGCTTGATGTAGCCTCTTTTGTGCTAGGTTTTAGCCCTATACAGGATAAAAACGCACTTTTTGCCCGTGCTAATGCTTTTGTACGCGAGAGAGGACCGCGCATTGATTATAAACTTTTGAGGAAAGATAATGCTATTATGCTTGATTATAATCGTATTTTTCGCTCCTGCCTTAGCTTTAAATGCGCGGATATGGAAGATGAAATACTAGCCTATGGCATTTTAGATTCTCTTAGTGAGTTTGTTGCCACGCTCATTAGGGACACAAAGACAAATCTTAGCCTTACCAATGTGCTTTTACTAGGCGATATGCTCTCTTCGCATATTTTTTTGGATAGAACCTTGGGCTATTTGCCAAAAGATATTCACCTTATTTTGCCAAAAGATGGGTTTATTGATTACTAACTTAAAATGATTATAATCAAGTTTTTTGAAAGGATTGTGCGATGAAAGCTTTACATTTTATAAAAAATGGCGCGGTATGTGTGGCTGCGGCGTTAATAATGAGTGCTTGTGGGAGTGATGAGGCAGTAGCACTAAATAATGAGCAATGTCCAGAATCTGCAACCTGCCTTTATAAGCAGTTTTCCACCTCTCAAAGTGTTATGCCAAATGCTTACAAAAGTGCCATTCGCATTCAAGAAAGCAATGCCTTGCGCAAAATTGGCGAGATAGAATCTAGCGTGAAAGAAGATATTAAAGATACGCTTAATGATATTGTGCTGCTAGCTAAAAAGAGTGGATTCTGTGAGGGTGGTGAGTATGGGCTAAATCCCGTATCTCAATACAAAGAGGGCGCACAGGGCGATACACTGGGCTATACTTTGCATTTTGATATTCGCTGCAATGTGCAAGATGAGCGCAAAAAAGACTATGATAACCTCATTGCAGCCATTGAAAAAAAGGTGAATAAAAACACTTATCTTGCCTTTCTTATCCCTCAAGTTCAAAATGTTATTTCACCAGAAGCCCTCAAAGAAGCACAAAATCTAGCATTTCAAGATGCACTAAAAGATATTCAAGAAGCAAGCATACAATACAGCAAAATGCTTAGGAAAAAATGCTCCATTGCGCAAATCAAAGACACGCCAAGCCTAAGACCACCTCTGTATGCTAAAGACGCGCGTGCGCTTAATAGCCTAGCTGAAAGCTCACAGCTACCAATCCCCGCTGCACAGAATCTCACACTTACCTTAGAAACAAAATATATTTGTAAATAAGGAAAGATGATGAAAAGCTCTTTTGATACGCTCCTCATACACGGCGGCGATACTACAGATGCGCGCACAGGCGCTGTGAATGTGCCTATTTATCAAACCTCCACCTACGCACAAAAAGGCTTGGGCGAACATTTGGGCTATGAATATTCCCGCACGAAAAATCCCACACGAGATGGGATTGAGAGCCTTATCGCACAATGTGAGGGGGGCAAATATGGCTTTGCCTTTGCCTCTGGTATGGCAGCTATTGGCACGATTTTGAGCCTTTTTAAGAGTGGGGATTGCATTATTATCTCAAATAATGTCTATGGCGGCACTTTTAGAATCTTAGACAAAGTGTTTTCGCATTTTAATATTAGCTATAAAATTGTGGATACAAGCGATTTAAACGCCCTAGAGCAGGCTATCACGAAAGAAGTTAAGGCTGTATTTGTAGAAACGCCGGCAAATCCGCTTTTAAGCGTTACGCCACTAGCAGAAGTAGCTCGCATCTGCAAGCAAAAAGGCATTTTAAGCATAGTGGATAATACCTTTATGACGCCATATCTGCAAAAGCCCTTGAGCTTTGGCATCGATATTGTTGTCCATTCAGCCACTAAGTATTTAGGCGGGCATAGCGACCTTGTAGCTGGGCTTGTGGTGGTAAATGATGATGATTTGGGCGAGCGAGTGGGATTTTTGCAAAATAGCATTGGCGGTGTGCTTGCGCCCTTTGATAGCTTCCTACTCATACGCGGGATAAAAACGCTTGGTGTGCGCTTAGAGCGGCATTGTGAAAATGCATTGTTTTTAGCTCAAGCGCTAAGTGAGCACAATGCCATAGCAAAGGTGCATTACCCGGGATTAAAAGATGATAAAAATTATACCCTTCATAGCAGCCAAGCACGCGGTGGAGGGGGAATGCTAAGCTTTGAGCTTAAGGCAAATTATGATTATAGAATCTTTTTTAAATCCACTAAGCTCATCGTTTTAGCCGAAAGTCTAGGCGGTGTAGAATCGCTACTTTGCCACCCTGCGTCTATGACACATGCTTCAATCCCCAAGCAAACGCGCGAGGCTATGGGCATAAATGAAAATCTCATTCGCTTATCTGTGGGCATTGAATATGCCAAAGATTTGCTTGATGATTTAAATCAGGCAATAGAGCGCGCAAAGGTATGATATGCTCTACCATTCAAGCCTTGAGCTTATTGGACACACACCGCTTGTAGAGCTTTCTCACATTGTAATCCCAAACAATAATCGCATTTTTGCTAAACTTGAAAGCTTTAATCCCGCTGGTGGCGTTAAAGACAGAGTGGCTCTGCATATTCTTGAAACGCTTAAAAGTGCGGGCAAACTCACGCCAGATTCTATAATCATTGAAGCTACTGCCGGAAATATGGGACTAGGCATTGCCTTTGTCGCTCAACACTTTGGCTGCAAGGCTTTGCTCGTGGTGCCAGATAAATTCTCAATCGAAAAGCAAGTGCTTATGCGCGCGCTTGGTGCGGAGATTATCCACACGCCTAAAGAGCTAGGTATGCAAGGCGCGATTGATAAAGCAAAGGAGCTATTAGCACGCACGCCAAATGCTTTAAGCCTTAATCAATTTGAGAATCCACAAAATCCAAACGCGCATTATCTCACCACAGCAGTGGAGATTTATAATGATATGCAAACGCTCAAAGGGCATAGGGAGCATATTTTTGATTTTTTTGTGTGCGGTGCGGGTAGTGGAGGGAGCTTTAGCGGCATTATGCATTATTTAAAAGAGCAAGATAGTGCTATTCAAGGCGTGCTATGCGACCCTGTTGGTTCAATCATCGGCGGAGGTATAGAGGGCTGTGCGCATATTGAGGGGATTGGCAATAACTTTATCCCACACACTATGGATATGTCGCTAGTTAGTAGCGTGCAAAAAATAAGCGATGAGGAGGCTTATGAGGGTGTGAGAATCTTGGCGCGCAAAGAGGGATTGCTATGTGGCATTTCATCAGGAGCATGCCTGCAAGCCTGCCTCAAACTAGCCCAAACAACGCAAAATAGCCTAATTGTTACACTATTTGCCGATAGCTTAAGCCGCTATTTTAGCCGCAACTTAATTTAATGTAGAGGCAAATTTTTATATAATGGCGCTTTAATATCTTAAAAGGAGGGGTAATGAGAGGGATACTAGCATTTTTGGGAGTCTGTGTGTTGTTTGCGCATATTTATGCTAAAGATGTGCCACATAAGCAAGGAGCGAATATGACAAAGCAAGTATATATTGTGCATGGTTTTGGTGCAAGTGCGGATAAGCATTGGTTTAATTGGCTTAAAAATGCATTGCAAAAAGATAAAAATGTGAGCGTTAAAATTCTTAATATGCCAAATAGCGAGAATCCAAGCCTAGAGCAATGGCTAGAAACGCTTAGAAATGAGGCTAATGTGGTGGGCGAAAATACCTATTTTGTGGGGCATTCTTTGGGCTGTATTAGTATTTTAAGATATTTGGCAAGTCTAGATTCTAAAAATGCGAAAGTCGGCGGTGTGATACTGGTGAGCGGCTTTTATGAATCTTTACGTATCTTGCCGCAGCTTGATAGCTTTACAAAGCCTAAACTTGATATGAAAAAGCTTACCCACATAGTGCAAAACAGGCTTGTAATCTCTGCAAGAGATGATGAAATCGTGCCTACCAATTTAAGTGAGAATCTAGCTAAAATATTAAATGCCACTTTTATACAAACACCAAATGGTAAGCATTTTATGGATAAAGATGGCATAACACAAATGCCCTTGGTGCTTTTTATACTACAACATTTATTTACTAAAGACAAGCTTATATAGAATCTGGCTAGATTCTATATAAGCCGCACTCCTTCTTACGCGCTTAGTGTTTCACTATAATCAAAAAGTAATAAATTTTTATACCAAATAAACATAATAAAAGTTTAATTGGTGTAAAATTCGCGTTGGGGAAATGCAAATCAAATCTTTGAAACACAAAGGGAAGGAGAAAATATGTTTAAGTCGCTTTCACTTGGCAGCAAGCTCGTGGCGTGTGTAACGGCGATATTTGTGATAATCATAGGCTCTGTTAGCTACTTCAATTACAGGCAAAATAGCCATGAGATAAACGACCTTTATACCGGCATTCAGCAAGGTGGGCTTGATGCTTCTTACAATACGATAAATATCACTATGAATATCGAGGCAAAATCGCACCTGCAAGCAATCGCAAAAAATCTTTTAAACATTTCGCATGATAATATCCTAGCACAGCGCGCCCTGCTAAAGACTGCGATGGAAATCACTAATTATCCGCTAATTTTCGTGGCTTACGAAGATGGCGGCGTCATAATGCCAGGCAATAATAATGAAAAACTAAATGAATGGGATAAGCCAAGTGTAGATTTTCGCACGCGCGAATGGTATGTGAAAACAAAGCAAAGTGGCAAAGCTGGTGAAATCGTGGTTAGCGTGTATAAGGCTGTGGGCGGGGCAACAGATGGTATGGCGGTGAGTACTGCGACTATGCCGCTAATAGAAAATGGGAAATTTGTGGGCGTGCTGGCGTTTGACATTGATGTAGATGAGTTTCAAAGCCGCCTAAATGCGAATAAGCGAAAGCAGCTGCCAAGTATGGGAATCTTCATCACTGATGAAAAAGGGCATATTTTTTCACATGAGGATAAAAAGCTAGTAAATATCGATGGCACAAATACGACGCCTATCGAGCAGGCGATAAATGCCGCACTTGCGAAGTCAAAAGAGGGCAAGGTCGAGTATGAGATGAATGGCGTGCCAAAAATAGGCTACTATAAGCAAATGCCTTTTGGCTGGACGATAGTGGCTACTGCGGAGACGCACGACTACACTGACGCGCTAGATGATAATCTTTTGAGTGCGTCATTTGTGGCGATTATCGCGCTAATCATTGGTGCGGCGGTGCTATATTTATTTATCAAAAAGCTAATTTCGCCGGTGGGGCAGATAAAGACGCTGCTTTTGGGCTTTTTTAAGTATCTAAACTATGAAGTAAAAGACGCCCCAAAGGCGCTAATCATAAATAGCAAAGATGAAATCGGCGATATGGCAGATGCGATAAATCGCAATATTGAGCGCACTAAAAAGCATATAGAGCAGGATAATGCGCTGGTAGCAGATTCTCTAAAAGCAATCGATGCGGCAAAGGCTGGGAGTGCGACACTGCGTATCGAGCTAACTGGGAGCAATCCAAGCCTAAATCGCTTAAAAGATTCTGTAAATGAATTGCTAGAGCTACTTTGCACTGCGATAGGCAGGGACTTGCATGAGCTTAATCGTGTGTTTGATAGCTATATAAAGCTTGATTTTAGCACATCGGTGAAAAATGCTAGCGGGCGCGTAGAAGAGGTCACAAACTCGCTAGGTAAAGAAATCCGCGAAATGCTAAAGACTTCCGCTAGCTTTGCTAATACTTTAAGCACTGAAGCAAAAACACTCCAAGAAGCTGTAAATAATCTCACTAACTTAACTAATGCACAAGCCAGTAGCTTAGAA